>JBBQPP010000036.1:0-14973 GCA_038217255.1 Bacteroidales bacterium
CGGTTTCCAGGGACTTGTACAATTTGGTTTGATCTCACGCGATAAAGACATCGTTGACTCGGACACTGCAAACGCTTTTGAATCGGACAACGATGCTGACGGCTCAACAAACGAACCTTTTACTCACGCAGTTTTCAGCAACGTGAGCGCTTTTGGCCCCTTCGCAACCAAAGGTCTCGAACTGGAGAAAAACCACGAAGACGGTGCCGCAATGCGTATCCGCAGAAGTTCAAAACTACAGATATACAATGCACTTTTTGTAGGTTGGGGACGTGGTGTGAGAATGGAATCTGACAATACTATGAACGCCGCCAAAAACGGTGAAATGAACGTCAACAACACAATTATTGCAGGTGTTGAAAACGACAAATACAAAGTTGACGGAACAGTTTTCGATGCGGCAGGTTTAGAAGCATGGTACCTCACTACCGACAAACGCAACAAAATGCTTGACAACGGGACAGATGCCAAGATTACAGATCCTTTTAATTCAAGTGCCTTTAATTTTCAGCCGATGGCTGGTTCACCCGTTTTTGATGCTTCAATATGGAATACTACTCCGGTTATCGATTTCGAGGCAGCGATAAATCTGAATGTTGCTCGCAATTATCCGAATCCATTCAGCGGAACTACAAACATCGAAATTCAACTTCGTAAAAGTGAAAATGTAAGAATTGTGATATTCAATATCTTGGGAGCTGTTGTTTCCGAAATCCAAAATGGCGATTTGTATGAAGGAACCTACAATTTCAGGTTCGATGCAACACAATTACCCGGCGGACTTTATTTCGGTAAAGTAATTATGGGCAACGAAGTTCAGACTTTAAAAATGATGGCTCAATAATAGGTCGATATGAAACAAATTTTTCTGATTCTTCTCTTCTTAACCAGTTTGCAAGGGGTCACAAAAGCCCAGGAATTGGTCGAAAAAGAAGATACCTATTTTTTGAACGGCGAACTGTACACCGGGAAATGGACAACCTACTTTGATAGTGGTGCAGTAAAAATGGTTACCGAATTTAAAAAAGGGTTCAAAGATGGCCAGACTAAAATCTGGTTTGAAGATGGCCAACTCAACGAAATCCGCTCTTATAAACAAAACAAGATGGACGGAAAGTGGGTCATGTACAATAATCACAACATCAAAATTTCGGTGGCACGTTACAAAAACGGATTAAAACATGGGAAATGGACCATTTGGAACGACTACGGAAACCTGCTTTACGAGCTGGAATACAGCAAAGGTGAAAAAACCGGAACCTGGAAAAACTACAACGAAAAAGGTGAATTGGTCAATGAACGAAAGTATTGAGTTCTCATTTCCGTCCAACGGTTTGGACCCGCTGGACGGATTATCGTAAATTTTTTTAACAAAACTGTAATATTTCTGTAACGGGCGTTTAACAGTACCCATGTACTTTTACATTACAAACAAAAACAGAAAAAAATTAAGACGATGAAAAAATTTGCAATCATATTTTTACTTGCGTTAACAGTTATCGCGGTAAATGCCAAAGAAAATAAAGGGAAATTTGTTGATGCTGAAAACGCTGCAACATTGGTACTTTCAGGTACTGTTGCCGACCAAAATTCAGGTGAATCACTTGTAGGAGTTGAAGTTAAATTGGAAGGAACCGATTTGAAAACCTACACTGATTTCGATGGAAAATTCGCTTTCAAAAATGTAAAACCTGGTGAATATAAATTGGTTACCAATTACATTTCGTACCAGAAACAAACAGAAGTTTTAGAAATCAATTCGAAACAAAACGAGTTAAAAATAAAGTTGCAGTCATCGAATTAATTTTCAACAATTGCAATATACTTCATATTGAATCCGCCTTAAGAACAAGGGCGGGTTTCATACATAAAAATGGCCGCCGGTTTTCTGGCAGCCATTTTTGTTATATTATTACTATTCCTAACCGACTTTAGTTTCGCTTTATAATTCAATTCAATTCAATTCCGTATTTTTGTTTGAAATAAATATCAACAATAAATACTTACGATGAAATTGCATTTTCCACTACTTTTGATTTTGGTATTATCACTTTTTTCCTGTTCAAAAAAACAAGTTGAAATCCCGCTTTCGGAACACCCACAGCCCATTTTCGAACGCCCGGTGTGGCAAAACCTGAATGGATACTGGCAATTCAAGGCCGACTCTACAAATATCGGGTTAAACGAAAACTGGCAGGAAAATACCGCTACTTTCGACAAAAAAATATTAGTCCCATTTTCCTGGGCAAGCCCACTAAGCGAAATTAAAATGCCAAAAGTGAATTTTGGTTGGTACTCGCGTACTTTCAAAATCGACAATACTCAAAACTGGGATGGTAAAGAAACATATCTTGTTTTTTGTGCCAGCGATTTTAATACTACAGTATGGATAAATGGTACAAAAATCGGCGATCACTCCGGTGGTTATGTTCCTTTCGATTTTAATATTTCTGAAGTTTTAAAAAAAGGTAAAAATACTATAGTTGTTCGGGTTGAAGACGAAGAGCTACAGAACCGCCCTTCAGGAAAACAGTATTACGGAAATGCAAAAGGGATTTGGCAAACTGTTTATTTGGAAGCCCGCCCCGAAAACTATATCACCCAAATAAAATTTACGCCCGACATTGACAATTCGCAAGTTACAGCCGAAGTTCATCTGTCAAAAAACAGTGCTTCGCCAGTACAATTCAGTTTAAAGGGAAAAGAAAATAACATCGATTTTAAAGGTGAAATTGCTGCAAATAATTCATCAGCAAGTTTTACCATTTCCATTGAAAATATGAAATTATGGGACTTGGAAAATCCGTTTTTGTATGAAGTTGTTGCATCTGTTGCAAGCGAAAGCGGAACCGATGAAGTATCGACCTATTTCGGGATGCGTAAAATTTCTGCAATGCAGGTTACCGGACAGGAATTTCAGTATGTGGCTTTGAACAACAAACCCATTTATATGAAGTTGACATTGGATCAAAGTTACCACCCCGAAGGTTTTTATACTTTCCCATCAGACCAATTCATGAAAGAGGAAATTCAACGCGCCAAAGATTTGGGATTGAACGGATTGCGCATACATATCAAAGCCGAAGTTCCACGCAAATTATATTGGGCTGATAAATTGGGATTACTGATTATGGAAGACATACCAAATTTCTGGGGCCCACCCGACAGTATCGCTAAAGCAAATTGGGAATATATTGCCGAAAACGAAATGGAGCGCGACTACAATCACCCGAGTATTTTTTCGTGGGTGCTTTTCAACGAAACCTGGGGTTTATTCACCGAAGATTCTATCAATGGCCGCAGTTACACACCCGAAACACAAAACTGGGTCCGCGAACGCTATCTCATTGCAAAAGCCTACGATCCTACCCGATTGATAGAAGATAATTCACCCTGTAATCTGGACCATGTGATAACCGACATTAACACCTGGCACGCTTACCTTCCAGCCCGAAACTGGTCGGGATTTTTAGATAAAATCGTGAAAAACACCTACCCCGGATCAACATATAATTATATTGGTGGAAATGTGCAGGGCAACCAACCCATGTTTAACTCTGAATGCGGTGCAGTTTGGGGTTATTCAGGCAGCACTGGCGACATCGACATTACCTGGGAATACCACATTATGATGAACGAATTCCGCAAACGCCCAAAAATTGCAGGGTTTCTGTTTACTGAATTTCATGACGTAATTAATGAATGGAACGGATACTACCGTTTCGACCGCTCTAAGAAAATGTTCGGACTTGATGAAATAGTGCCTGGAATGACAATGAATGATTTTCATAAAGATTTGTATGTTGTTGCAGGAGAAGATTTTTATGAGAATTATTCAGGGGGTTCCAAAGTGCAAATCCCAGTTGGAATTAGTGCAGTTACAAGTGAAATTCCGGCAAATTTAAAACTGAAATATGAACTTTACGGATGGAATAATCTGGGTGAAAAAGTAGATCAGGGAAAAGGCGAAATTGCCGCAGTTGCTGAACCTTTTAATTTTACACCATTGAATCCCGTTGAATTTACCGCTCCAAACGAAAACATGGTCATGGTTTTGGCCACAATTTTAGAGGATGAAACGGGAAAAGTTTTGCAGCACAATTTTGTTCCTTTCACGGTTACCGGGCAATCGGAAACTGATGATATTATTATCACAAAATCCCCTTCAGAATTTACGGGTGCCGATTGGTCAATAAAATACCAGGTAACTCAAAATGGCGCAAAAGTATGGGGAATGGGGTCAGGTTATTTTGAATATGAATTTGATTTACCGAAAGATTTGAATGCCGATGACGTTAAAAGTATTGAGTTTAGGGCAGAATTGGCATCCCGTTATCCACAGGAAAAATATTTGGAAGAAGGCGATGCAGAACGGATCGGGATGACGGTTGTTTCTGAAAAAGGCACAATCCCCGGTTACGGAAAAAACAGTTACCCGCAAACCGATGAAAAATTGCATGGTTCGCTGGTAACAATTACCACCGATAGCCAAAAAATTGATCAGGTTGAGTTACCTGACGATCCCGCGGATCATCAAGGAATACTTTCATGGATGAACCAAATACCCGGAAAAAATGGCGATGCAGAAACCCGCGTTCCGTGGTTGCTTGATGAAGCCGGCTCGTATGGTTATTTGGTAAGAGTAGAGTTGGATGAGAATATGAAAAAATCGGTGCTGGAGGCCGGAAAAATCAACATACAATTGCATGTTGATGAATCAACAAGCGACCGCGGTGGATTATCGGTTTATGGCGCAAAATCAGGAAAATACCCGATGGATTTAACCATTCTTATTAAAAAATAGTTTTCATATTTATCGTATGGTATGGGCATTTATAGGATTCTCAAAATAATATAGGAAAACTTTAAAGTTATTTTCAACATAAATTTTCAACTTAAAAATAAACCAAATGACCAATTTCAAATTAATCCGTTTCGTTCTGTTACTTGTAACTTCAACATTATTTTCAGTAACACAAGCCCAAAACTGGCCTTGCTGGCGGGGACCAAACGGCGACGGAACAAGTGCTGAAATCAATTTGCCAGTAAAATGGGATTCAATAACAAATGTATTATGGAAAAGCGAAGTGCCCGGAACCGGGCATTCTTCGCCAATAATCTGGGAAGATAAGTTATTCACAATTACTGCGTTTACAGATTCCCACGAGAAAATACTGCTTTGTTACAACGCCGAAAACGGAGATTTACTCTGGCAAAAAATAATAATCAAATCTGATTTTGAAAACAAGCACAATGACAACAGTTATGCCTCGGGAACACCAGCTACTGATGGACAACTTGTTTACGTTTCGGTTTTGGATAAAGACGATGTAGTAGTTGCAGCTTATGATTTTTCAGGAAAACAGGTTTGGATACAGCGCCCAGGTAAATTTTCAAGTCCGCACGGCTACAGTTGTTCGCCGGCATTATTCGAAGATAAAGTAATAATTAATGGCGATAGTCAGGGAGAAGCTTTTGTCGCTGCTTTAAACAAAACTGATGGAAGAATAATTTGGAAAGTTGACCACGACAAACCGGCACACAGTTTCAGCACACCCATTTTCAGGGAAATTGCCGGAAAAAAACAGATGATTTTTTGTGGTAACAAGGAAATTGCTTCATATAATCCTGATGACGGTTCGCGTTATTGGTGGGTAAACGGGCCCTCTGAGGATTTTTGTTCGAGCCCCGTTTATAATGAAAAATTGGGTTTGGTTTTGGTAAGCAGTGCCTGGCCGCAAAGGCATTTGCTTGCAATTAAACCCGATGGGCAAGGAGACGTAACAGAAAGCAATGTTGTTTGGCAAACCACAAAAGGAGCTTACTATGTTCCATCACCAGTTTGCACCGATAATTACCTTTTTACCACAATGACCAACGGTCAGGTTCATTGCCTTGAAGTAGCAACCGGAAATATCATGTGGACTGAAAATCTGGGAAAACAATATTCGTCTTCGGTTTTGGCAAATGGACTGGTTTATATGCCTAATGATGAAGGTGTTATAACCGTAATTAAGCCTGGTACCGAGTTCAATATGGTTGCGCAAAACTCAATAGGAGAAAAGATGAATGCCTCACCGGCAATCAGTAACGGAAGAATTTACCTGCGAGGTGACAAGCACATTTATTGTATTGGCGATAAATAATTAAAGTAAAACATATTCTAAAATCTAACCCGAATTACTTAAAAATATTTAAACAACAGGTTATAGCTGATATTTTTTCTAATTTGCGCTGAATTTTATTTTCATAAAAACAGTCAGAAAAACATGGTGTCACGCAGACAATTTTTAGGTGCAGCAGCTACTGCAACAGCCGGAATAACAATACTTCCATCGAATGTAATTGCAGGTTTTGGGTATAAACCACCAAGCGATAAATTAAATATTGCCGGAATTGGTGTTGGTGGAAAAGGGTTTACCAATCTCAAAAATATGGAACCCGAGAATATTGTAGCCTTGTGTGATGTTGACTGGGATTATGCTGACAGAAATGCTTTCAAACGTTGGCCTCAGGCAAAAAAATACATGGATTACCGTGAAATGTTTGATCAGCAAAAGGATATCGATGCGGTTATGATTGCCACACCCGACCATTCACATGCTTTGCCGGCAGTAATTGCCATGCGCCAGGGAATGCATGCATTTGTGCAGAAACCATTGACTCATTCGGTTTATGAATCACGCATTTTACGCGAAACAGCAAATCGTTACAATGTTGCTACACAAATGGGAAACCAGGGAAATTCAGATGAAGGAATCAGATTGATTTGTGAATGGATTTGGGCCGGCGCAATTGGCGAGGTTACCCATGTTGATACATGGACCAACCGTCCGATTTGGCCACAGGATCTTTCAACTCCCGAAAAAAGCAAACGCATTCCTAAAACATTAAATTGGGATTTGTTTGTGGGAACCGCAAAATGGCGCGAATACAATCCAGTTTATCATCCCTGGATCTGGCGTGGCTGGTGGGATTTTGGTACGGGTGCCCTGGGCGATATGGGCTGCCACATTATCGATCCTGTTTTTAAAGCTTTGATGCTCGAATATCCAACTTCGGTTGAAGCAAGTTCCTCCACATTTAATAATGATTCGCCTCCAAACGCAGAGTTTGTGCGATACGAATTTCCACGACGCGATAATTTGCCCAAAGTTGGAATGCCAGCACTAACCGTAAATTGGTATGATGGAGGATTTATGCCTCCCCGCCCCGATGAACTTCAAATTGGTGAACAAATGGGCGACGATAGTGGAGGCTGCATTTTTTATGGTTCAAAAGGGAAAATAATGTGCGGCACTTATGCAAAGAACCCAACTCTTTTGCCCACAAGCGAAATGGCAAATTTCATTCAACCTCAAAAATCGATACGTAGAATTTCGAATGCCATGGATGGTGGGCACGAGCAGGATTGGATAAGAGCATGCAAAGAAGATAAGAATTTCAGACTTGAAGCTTCATCAAATTTCAATTATTCAGGGCCACTAAACGAAATGGTTGTTATGGGTGTTTTGGCAGTCAGGCTTCAGAGTTTGCAACGAAAATTATTGTGGGATGGAGTAAATATGCGGTTTACAAACATTTCACCTTCCGATAATATTAAAGTTCTTTCCAAAGATGAATTTGAAATTATAAATGGCGATCCCAAATTCAAAAAAGAGTACAAAACAATGAATGCATTTGAAATGGCTGAAGAGTGGATTCGGCATACTTACAGAACTGGCTGGGAACAAATTTGATAATTGTTGCAAACAATACGCATTAAAAAAGAGATTTACCTATTTGTTAAAATCATTTTCTGTTACTTCAAAGAATTAAAATAGTTCTTTTCAATTTGAAATATAATATTTATTGAAAATATTACTTTTGTCCTGATCAAAAAAATTAACCTAAATTTAAAAAAATTGGGAAATTTAAAACAAAAACTTTCGCTATACGATGCCCCTCAAAAAGTGATGCAAGCTGGATTATATCCTTATTTCAGAGCCATAGAATCAGATCAGGACACCGTTGTTATCATGAATGGCAAAAAGATTCTGATGTTTGGTTCGAACAGTTACCTTGGTTTAACAAACCATCCACGGATAAAAGAGGCTGCAAAAAAAGCCATCGATAAATACGGGACCGGTTGTGCCGGATCAAGGTTCTTAAACGGAACACTTGACATTCATATTGAACTTGAGAAAAAACTTGCAAGGTTCGTTGGAAAAGACGAAGCATTATGTTACAGCACTGGTTTTCAGGTAAATCTGGGAGTGGTTTCTGTACTTGCAGGACGCAATGATTATGTTTTGCTTGATGAACTGGATCATGCTTCATTAATTGAAGGAAGCAGGCTTTCATTTTCAAAAGTGCTAAAGTTTGCACACAATGATATGATTTCACTTGAGAAAAAGTTGATGACATGTGAAAGGGATGCTGTTAAAGTTATTGTTGTTGATGGGATTTTTTCGATGGAGGGCGATATGGTAAAACTACCTGAAGTTGTTGAACTTGCGGAAAAATACAATGCAGAAATTATGATTGACGATGCTCATTCGCTTGGAGTTATTGGTCATAATGGTTCAGGCACTGCTTCTCATTTCGGATTAACTGATAAAGTCGATCTCATCATGGGCACATTTTCTAAATCTTTTGCATCGCTTGGTGGATTCATTGCAGCCGATAAAGAGGTGATAAACTTTATTAAACATAATTCAAGGTCGTTGATATTCAGTGCAAGTATGACACCAGCTTCTGTGGCCACGGTTTTGGAGGCACTTTATATTATAGAAAATGAACCTCAGAGGATTGAAAAACTTTGGGAAAATACCAATTATGCCCTGGAAGGTTTTAAATCGTTGGGATTTAATACAGGCAGATCGGAATCGCCAATAATCCCATTGTTTATTGGTGATGATATAAAGGCTTTAACACTCACGAAAATTCTATTTGAGGATGGGATATTCATAAATCCGGTTGTTTCTCCGGCAGTTCCCAAAGAAGATTCCTTAATCAGATATTCTTTAATGGCAACCCACACAAAAGAGCAGATTGATATTTCGATTGAAAAAATTTTTAAAGCGGCAAAAAAACTCGGTGTATTTAACCTTGATTCGGTCCATAGTGCTGTTCTGTAAGTTGGGGAATTGATGTTGAATAATTAATCTTGATGAAAAAAGTTATCCTAATTACCGGTATTTCTTCAGGATTTGGTGAGAAAACCGCTGAATTACTTGCTCGAAATGGTCATGTTGTTTATGGAACCGTTCGAAAAAAAACAGAATCGAAGCCCAATATTCATGTTTTACTGATGGATTTATTAAATCCGGATTCTGTCGCAAATGCTGTGCAAACAGTGATTAATAATGAAGGCAGAATTGATGTTTTAATAAATGATGCTGGAATGCACACAGGAGGATCCATTGAAACCTTAGCACTGGAATATGTTAAAATGCAAATGGATACAAATTTTATGGGTTTGGTGCATCTTTCCCGTAATGTTTTGCCGATTATGCGAAAACAGGGTGGCGGGACCATTATTAACTTTGGGTCGATTGGCGGACTAATGGGATTACCTTTTCAAGGATATTATTCGGCAAGTAAATTTGCAATTGAGGGTTTTAGCGAAGCACTTCGTATGGAAGTAAAACAATTTAAAATTAATGTTGTAGTTATTAATCCAGGTGATTTCCATACAAATAATAGTGCAAACCGACGAGGTTTTATTGTACGGTCCAATGTCGATCCTTATCAATCACAATTTGAAAAAACACTTTCAATTATCGAAAATGACGAAGAAAAAGGCTGGATTCCTGAAATACTGGCAAAAAAAATAGTAAAGATTGTTGAATCCCGAAATCCCAAACAACGTTATATAATCGCCTCAATGGAACAAAAACTGGCGGTTATTTTGAAGTATATACTGCCCGGTAAAATTTTCAGTAAAATTCTGGAAAGCCACTACGGGATAAAATAATTAGCATTCAGGAATAACTATTTCCGGGTTAAAACCAATACTTCCCCACGATAAGTAGTGGTAAGTTGATTTTCAGAAATTGAATAAAGCGAATCTGTAATTTCAAAACCTATTATCAATGTTAAAATACCATTTTTTGTGTTGTAAGTAAAATTATTGTTTTTTGTGTCCGGTTCGCCATATACCAGATATGCATCCGTTGATAATCCTGATTTATCGGCATAAAAAGTTAAGGTAAAACGGTCCTTAAAAAGTCTTTTAAATTTTCAGAATACTCCCAGGTTCCAGCAATCGGGTCAACTGGTTCTTCATCTTTTTGACATGATGTTATTAAAACTGAAAACAAATATGGTCACCATGAATGCAACAGCCTCAAATTTTTTCATCTTTCAAAAATAATAAATGACAATTGAAACCACAACTTCGAATTAAGTGGGAAGTTCGTCTGTTTGATTATGATAAGGTGATTCCATTTTTCTTCCACCATACGGAAATCTTTGCGACATGATATTAAGAATCTCATTGGCGGTGCTTTCAATGGGTTTGTTTGAAACATTGACAACAGTAAAACCACCTTTATCGAAAACAAACATGGCCTTCCTGATTTCTTCTCTAACTTCGTGTTCATCAATGTATGAATCAATTTGATGATTGTTCCAGCCCAGCAATCTTTTCTTACGGTGTGCAATTAATTGTGCAGCAGATATATGCAGCCCAAAAACCCGCTGAGGATCAACTTCAAACAATTCTTCTGGCGGATTAATCCCATTTACCAACGGTACATTGGCAACTTTCCAACCATACATTGCCAAATAAACACTAAGTGGGGTTTTTCCTGCCCGTGAAACACCCGTCAAAATTATTTCAGCATTTTTCAAACGTTCGGGGCTCATACCATCATCATGTGAAAGTGTAAATTCAATTGATTCTATCCTGTCGAAATATTGATGATTAATTTGGCGGTACAAACCAGGATGCATTAAAGGTTTGATACCTAACGATTCATCAAGAAAACCTGCAAGTTTCCCCATTAAATCAACCTCGCGAACACCGAATTCTTCACATAACTCAACGGCCTTTTCCCGTAACAATCCATTTACCAAGGTGTGCACAATGATACCACCATCGGTTTTTGCCTTCATTACAACGTCAAAAAGTTCGTCTTCACTGTTCATATTCGAAACAATAATCACAGGGATTTTATTTTGTGGATATTGGATCAACACTGCCTGAACGATATTGTTTCCGGCTATTCCACGGCCTCCGGACACCACATAAATTGGGGAATTTGGTTTTGTATTTTGATTATTCATTTAGCTTTTTATAATTTAAACAAAAAAATTTGTGCCATGTTCTTAAAACTTTAACCTTTATTGACTTTCCGACCTCTTTAACTTTTTTATTGGTTTTATGATCACCTCAAAATTACATGACGGACATTTATAAATCTCACATCCTGTGCAAGCAAAACAGTTGCTGCAGATTCTTTCAACATCGAGGTTTGAAAATTCAAAACCACACGATTTACAACTATAAAATTTCTCTTTCTTTGATGAAATCATTTTAAAACTCCTGTCAACATAAGTTATATGTCTTTATGAATTAAACAATCTGTCGTAATATTACTGTTTTTTAGGAGGAACCGGATCATAACCATGCGTACCCCAGGGATGGCATTTCGAAATGCGGCGTGTTGCAAGCCAAAAGCCTTTAAACGGGCCATGTATTTTTATTGCCTGAACAGCATATTCAGAACATGTAGGAACATGCCTGCACGAAGCTGGCGTAAATGGTGAAATTGCATATTTATAAATATAAACCGGAATTAGAAAAATCCAGCCAAGTGCTTTTAATATTGATTTTGACAAATATTGCATTTCATTAGTTATCAAGGTGCAAATTTACAACTAAATAAAATTTCTGTGGTAAATTTTATATCTATCTCCGGTAAATCAACTGAATACTTATCCATTAAACAAGAAGAATTGTATAATATTTCTATTTTTGCGTACTTCGTAAAAACTTTAACTCAAGAATAAAATCATAATAGCTGAAGGATGAAAAAAGTTGCAATTGGGGTTGATATTGGTGGGACGAATACTGCCATAGGTGTAGTAGATGAAGCAGGAAATGTGATGGTGAAAGACAATATCTCTACCCCTTCGCATGGTGATATTGACAAATACATTGCTGACTTGGCGACCGCAATAAACGAGTTGATTAAATCGGTAAAATTACTGAATGAAAAAATAGAAGTGATAGGAATTGGTATTGGCGCTCCGAATGGGAATTATTACAGTGGAACTATTGAATATGCTCCCAACCTTTCATTTAAAGGAGTTGTTCATTTAATAAAACTCCTACGCAATCATTTCCCCAAAATGCAGGCACTTGCATTAACCAACGATGCCAACGCGGCGGCCATTGGCGAAATGATTTATGGCGGTGCAAAAGGAATGAAAAACTTTGTTTTATTTACACTGGGGACAGGTGTTGGCAGCGGTATTGTTGTTAATGGAGATTTGGTTTACGGAAGCGACGGATTTGCGGGTGAAATCGGACATACAATTTTGGTGCCGGGTGGCCGTCCATGCGGATGTTCGGCATTGGGGCATCTTGAAGCATATTGTTCTGCATCGGGGATTAAACGAACAGCTTTCGAACTTCTTGTACATTACAATGCAAGTGATAGTTTGCTGGCTGACAAATCGTTCAGGGAACTTGATTCGAAAATGATTTTTGATGCAGCAGAAAAGGGCGATAAAGTTGCGCTGGAAGTATTTGAAAAAACCGGTGCCTGGTTAGGCATGGGATTGGCCAATACGGTGCATTATCTGAGTCCTGAGGCTATTTTCCTGTTTGGTGGACCAACTGCAGCCGGCGACTATATTTTCAAGCCAACAAAAGAAAATATGGAAAAGCACTTATTGCCTTTTTTCAAAAATAAAATTAAAATTCTGCCTTCGAAACTGAAATCTGGTGATGCAGCAATTGTTGGTGCCAGCGCTTTGGTTTGGAAAGAAATAGAAAAATAAAATCAACCTTATGTAAATGTTTGAAAAGCGGACTTACCAAATAGTCCGCTTTTTTTGGTTTTATTAAGCGAATGAAAAACCGTTTGATTTTCGCTGAAATATCATGTCACATCGACATTTCGAATTGGTAATTTCTCTCAATTGTTCAAAACAATAAAGGATGAATCTAACAAATTTAAGTATCTGAAAACAAGCAGATAACGTTCAATACCATTTTTAGTTAATAATTTCTTAATTTGATTTTTGGTATTTACTTTTTACTACTTTCGCCAAGTTTTTCACAATTAAAAAGAATTGAAAATGCCATTTATATTTATAGCATTATTGGGTTTAATGAGCTGTACGTCAGAAGGTCAGAAATTTGTAGCTCCCCTTGATTACAATGCTGAAATTTCAATCCCTTTCAATACTGAAAATCATGATTTAACACCGCTTGTTGCATTGCTGGATGATCCGTTACAAAAAGATTTAACAACAATAATCAATGCAAATCCGCAATGGAAAAGGCTTGTAGATCAGAAAAAAATGGCTGTGGGTTTGGTATTGTTAAACGACACCAGCCATGTGAAATTTGCAAATGTTAACGGAAACGACATTATGTATGCTGCCAGTTTACCAAAGATTGCCATTCTGCTGGCTGCAATGGATGCCATAGAAAAAGGAGAGATAAAAGAAACCGATGCAATAAAAAGTGATATGCGGAAAATGATGTCGCGGTCGGATAACGATGCAGCAACCCGTATTATGGATCAGCTTGGTTTTGAAAAAATCGAACACGTTTTAAAGGACCCGAAATATCTGTTATACGACGAGGAAAACGGAGGTGGACTTTGGGTCGGAAAAAGATATGCTCAAACCGGCCGCCGCTATCCTGAACCTATTAAAGGAATCAGTCATGCAGCGACGGCAAATCAGGTTTGCAGGTTTTACTATATGTTGGTTTACGGAAAATTGGTTAGCCATGATCGTTCGGCGCAAATGTTAGGTTACATGCAGGATCCCGAATTACACCATAAATTTGTTAATTCGCTTGAAAAAATTGCACCAAAAGCCAAACTCTTCCGTAAATCAGGAACCTGGCATAATTTCCACGCCGATTCAATTCTGGTTTGGGGCCCGGGAAGAAAATATGTATTGGTTGCACTTGCCGAAGATTCCGATGGTGAGCACATTTTAAGAGAATTGGCAATAAAAGTTGATGCAATTGCAAACCACAAGAATTAATAATTATCTTGCACAATTCAACGCCGATTTGCATCAATGGAATTCAACCAAATTACCTGGACGAATGAAACTTTAATAAAAGCAATAAAATTATTGCTATCAAAAACATTTGATTTGCGGGAAGGGGAATACAAACGTGCCTTCCTGATGCAGTTGAACATTTTCCTGATTATTTCCACTTTATTAATTGTAAAACCTGCTGTTACCGGTTTATTTATTGGTCAGTTTGGAGTTGAAAGCCTCCCAATGGCTTTTGTTGTGGTAGCCGTGTTTGCCACTATTTTATCATTTTTTTATTCCTACCGGCTCGGAAAAACTTCCTTTTTTACGCTAATCCGAAAAACAAACATTTTTTCCATTGCCATTTTAATGTTATTCGGAACCATGCTTTCATTTCATTTACTTGAAAGTTGGGTTATTTACATTTTTTACATCTGGGTGGCTTTGTTTGCAGTTGTTTCGGCCTCGCAGTTTTGGATTTTGGCCAACCTTGTTTTCAATCCGCGCGAGGCAAAAAGGCTTTTTGGTTTTATTGGCGCCGGTGCAATTGCCGGAGGCATTTTTGGCGGCTACTTAACCTCACTGCTTGCACCATTAATTGGCAGCGAAAAGCTACTTTTTGTAAGCGCCTTGTTAATTTGGTTTTGTATTCCGATAACACGAACAATCTGGCGCGAAAATATAAGCGGAAAAGCCAGTCCTCAAATCTCAAAAAAAGAAACTCAGCATATTGAAGAAAGTCCATTCCGGTTAATC
>JBBQPP010000037.1:0-14957 GCA_038217255.1 Bacteroidales bacterium
AAAGGAGAAGGGCAAACCATCGAAACCCTTCAGAAGATTGGTTTGGAGAACCTTTTAATTCCTTCGATAAGCTATATGGAACTAATTCAGGGAACACGAAATAAAAATGAATTATTAAAATTGGAACATAAGATTAAAAATTATAATGTTATCCATTTTGACAACGTTACATCTAAGCTAGCCTTAAATCTTGTGGAGAAATATTATTTGAGCCACGGCTTGTTGATCCCGGATGCAATTATTGCGGCAACCGCTATTACGTTCAATTTTAAACTCTTTACCTTCAACCTTAAAGATTTCAAATTTCTGCCAGGGATCCAACTTTACAAAGTTTAATGTGTTCCTCCAAGTTGAAATCCACTTCCCTTCGTTTGTAACTGCCTGTCCCGATTTTTCATCGGGAAGGGTAAATTGTTAATCGTTTTTAAACAATATAAACGAATACAACCCAAATGAAAATTCCCGTCATTACCGACCAAAATTTATTTTGTATTCCTAACTTGTATAGAACCATTTCTCCTCCCAATTAAGGGGGAGTACGGCTTCAGCCGTTTTATTCCTGGTACCTGCCAACCGTCAGGCAGGCTTGATACTTAATTATCAATACTAATATAGAACATTATTGAATTCAAGTTTCAATTTCTTTTTACAAATAAATAAGCAACCCAATTAGTTTTTGTTTTGAATCCATTGTCTTTGAATCCCAAACTTTCGGCTTTTGATTTTACGTCTTGAATATCTTCAGAATAAAAACCGCTCATCACCAGCAAACCTCCTGGATTTAAAACATTGTAATAAGCAGCCATATCGCTGAGTAAAACATTTTTGTGAATATTGGCCAGGATAACATCGAACTTTTCGTTGCCAAGCATACTTGCATCGCCCTGTTTTACAACAATATTTGTGATATTATTCAATGCAGCATTTTCATTCGAACCGTTAAACGACCATTCGTCAATATCAATGGCGGTAACTTTATTTGCTCCTTTCATCGATGCAAGAATCCCCAGGATTCCTGTGCCACAACCCATGTCGAGGACATTTTTGTTTTGCAAGTCATTTTCGAGTATTATTTCCACCATCATCGATGTGGTTTCGTGGTTGCCGGTTCCAAAAGCCATGTTCGGCTCAATAATTATTTCGAATTTTGACTTTGGATAATCAGTGTGAAATGGTGCCCGAATAACACACTCATTTTTGATTACAAGCGGTTTAAAATAGTTTTTCTCCCATTCTTTGTTCCAGTTTTGAGCTTTAATCAACTCTTTTTTTGTTGAAAATATAAATTCATCCTGAAATGAATCCAACACAAATTTCAAATCAGCTTCATTAAAATTTTTAACTTGAATAAAAGCCTCAGTACCAGACTCGGTTTCCATAAAACTGTCGTAACCGATTTCGCCCAATTGCGCTACCAGAATGTCGCGCAACCACTCCTCAAAAGGAGTAATTTCTATGGTAATTTTGTAGTAATCCATTTTCCTGAAAATTAAAAAAGCCATTCGTTTTGATATCGAATGGCTTTTTATATGCTTTATTTATCTCTTGCGAAATAACTTCTTGTTCTTATTTAAAATCCGTTGATAATGTGGATGAAATCTTCAGCTTTTAACGATGCGCCACCAATTAAACCGCCATCAACGTCTTTGTTGGCAAACAGTTCTTTTGCATTTTTTGCGTTGCAGCTACCACCGTATAAAATAGAAGTTCCTTTGGCTATTTCCGCACCAAATTTGGCGGTAATTGCTGCGCGTATATTGGCGTGCATATCCTGCGCCTGTTGTGAACTTGCTGTAACACCAGTTCCGATAGCCCAAATTGGTTCGTAGGCAATTACGATTTTTTTGAAATCGTCAGCAGAAAGATTAAAAATGGTTTCTGCCAATTGTTTTGTAATATATTCGTTGTGGGTTTCAGCCTGACGGATACTCAGCGCTTCACCACAGCAAAAAATGGGTATCAACTCGTTTGCAAGTGCAAGAGTCACTTTTTTGTTCAGCGTTTCGCTTGTTTCGCCATAATATTCGCGGCGTTCAGAGTGACCAAGAATCACATAATCTGCACCTGTAGATTTTACCATTTGTGCTGAAATTTCGCCTGTGTAAGCGCCTTTTGCTTCGGCAGCACAGTTTTGTGCGGCAACACCAATTCGTTTGCCATCAACGGTTTCTACTACTTTTGTAATGTGTGTAAAAGGAGTTCCCAATACTACTACAACATCTTTTGCACCTTCTTTTGCAACAATTGCGTCAACGGCTTTTGCCAACTCAATACCTTCTTGTAAAGTGGTATTGCATTTCCAGTTTCCTGCTACTATTTTTTGTCTCATATTCCTGAATTATAGTTTATTGGATTTTTAATTGAACACAAATTTAACAGTTCGAATGGTAACAACAGAAATTGTTTATGATTGAAAGAAACAATTAACTATTTATTCATTCCAAACCATTGGTAATTTACGATTTACGATTTAATATTATTTACGATTTATCTATTTACGATTTACGTATTTACGATATACTTATTTACGATATACGCGTTTATCTTATATTCTCCCATTCACCCATTCTCCCTTTCCCGCATTCATGCATTCCCGCATTCATGCATTCTCCTATTCACCCAATCTCCTATTCACCCATTCTCCCATTCCCGCATTCACTCCTCCCCAAACTCCTCCTTAAACTCCTCCGGTGTCGGAATATCATTAAAATGCCATTTTCCCACAATAACGCCATCCTTTAAAACGATTAACCCAGGGTTTGAACGGATTATGGTTTTCAAAGTAATTTCATCACAAGTGAAAAATTCGTAGGGCGCACCTGTTTCTTCGGCAAATGCTGCTGATTGATCGGGTAGGGAAGAAGTGATGCATATAAAAGAATAACCATTTTCCTGAGCCCAGGCTGCAAGATTATTGATCTCCTCCTGCGATTTCCGGCTTGATTTATCGAGGTTATGGGCAATGAGCATAAAAACGTAATTTTTGTCATGGATAAAAAAGTCCTTCACATCGTCCCCTTCTGCTGACTGTATCATGAAATCGTGGATTGGTGGTTTGTATCCTTCCTGAATCAATTTCGATTCCATATTGTCGTATTCCCAATTTAAAGTGTCCTGCCAGGGATAGTTTTCTTCGGTGAATTCTTTCACTTCGCCAGTATTTTTATTCTTGTAGAAGAAGGTGTTTTCGTAAATCTCCTTTTGCGCATTTTCAGGTGTTTTCAAGGCATCAGGAATATTTATACCAACTTTGTATGGCCTGAAATCAAGAATCGGTAAATGATTATAGGAATAGTAAACAATAAAAATATACGCGAATATTGTGGCGATACCAAGAATAAATCCCGGTTTTTCACCCCATTTCCAGTCCATTTTATCCCGGTATTTAACAACAATAATTGCAAAAGCCATCAAAACCAGGTTTTTATAAAAAGTTGCCCAGTTCGAAATTACCAAAGCATCACCAAAACAACCACAGTCGGTTACCGGATTTTTAATGGCTACCCACAGTGTGAGCGGTAAAAAAAAGGCCATAAACAGCAATCCAAGCCACGAAAAAAAACGAATAGAAATGTTAAAAAGAAACGCAACCCCTATTGTAAATTCAGCAAAGGCAAGGAAAACACCAAGCGGAAAAGCTGCCCAAAGGAGCCATTCCATTCCCATTGCATTAAAATAGTCGGTGAATTTATAGGCTGATCCCCAGGGATCTATTCCCTTTACAAATCCTGAAAAAATGAATGTAATTCCGAATAATATTCTTGCAATGTGTTTTATAATCCTCATTATTAATAATTTAATTGCTCTCAAATTCAATTTTAATCATCGCGAAAACTGCGTAGTTAATCATATCAAGATAATTGGCGTCAATACCTTCCGAAACAGCTGTAATTCCCAGGTTATCTTCAATTTGTTTTGTGCGCTTGATTTTCATCAAAATCAAATCGGTGTATGAACTGATCCGCATATTTCGCCATGCTTCACCATAATCGTGGTTTTTGTCCTGCATTAAAGTTTTTGCCTGGTTGAAATGCTTATCGTACAAAACCAGGGTTTCTTTCACATTCAACTCAACGTCTGATGGACCAAGTTCAATTTGAATTAAACCCATGATTGCATAATTGATAATACCAATAAATTCAGGTCGCACTCCTTCATCAACTTTTGATACTCCTTTTTCTTCTATACTTCTGACTCTTTGGGCTTTAATGTAAATCTGGTCCGTAACGGAAGTTTGGCGAAGTATGCGCCAGGCAGTTCCGTAATCGTTCATTTTTTTTGAAAAAAGATCGCGGCAAATCGAAATTACCTTATCATATTGTTGGTTTGTCTTTTCCATTTGATTTTTAAAATGAGGCATAAAAGTATTAAAAAATGAGCAATTTGAACCGTTTTGTTTTACATTTGTGTTCTTTCAATTGTATAACTAAAAGCATCGAACGCATGTTGATTAGCCAGTCGGCGGGTAAGTTCCTCAAACGGAAAAACAAAATAAACATTGGCAGTGAAGAGATTGATTTCACTATTCCAATTGTGATGGGCATTGTAAATGTCACACCCGATTCGTTTTACGATGGTGGGAAAATGGAAGATGAAAAAGTATTGTTGACGTCCGTTGAAAAGATGGTGAATGACGGTGTTACAATTCTCGATATTGGTGGGATCTCTACAAAACCGGGAGCCTTGCAGGTTTCAACAAAAACTGAATTGGAAAGATTGTTGCCTGCAGTTACCGCCATCAGGAAAAACTTTCCGGGAATTCCATTTTCCATTGATACCTTTCGTTCATGGGTTGCGGTGCGTATTATCGATGAAGTTGGACCGGTGATGGTAAACGATATTTCAGGTGGTTCACTTGACTCGTCTATGTTCGAAACAATTGGGAAATTGAAGGTTCCTTATATTTTATCACATATCCAGGGAACTCCTGCAACTATGCAGGACAATCCCCAATATGAAGATATAATAAAGGAGATTTCAAGCTATTTTAGCGAAAAGATAAAGCGGCTGACTAAACTTGGAGTGGAAGATATTATTATTGACCCCGGTTTTGGATTTGGTAAAAATCTGGATCACAACTACGAACTACTCAACCGGCTTGATTCTTTTAAAGTTTTTCAACTACCAGTATTAGCTGGACTAAGCCGGAAATCTATGGTTTGGAAAGCGCTTGAAATTACCCCCGAAACAGCATTGAATGGTACCTCTGTCGCAAATACCCTGGCATTAATGGGCGGAGCCGATATTTTACGGGTTCACGATGTAATGGAGGCAGTTGAAGTGGTGAAGATTTTTTGTGAAATTAAAGCATCAATAAAATAATGTTGGTATTTATAACTATCCGGTTCCTCGATATCCTTGATATATTATTGGTGACTTTGCTCCTATACCAGATGTATAGGTTGTTAAAGGGAACCGTTGCCTTTAATATTATTGTCGGCTTGTTTTCGCTCTATCTTTTCTGGCTTGTTGTAAAGTTGCTGAACATGGAGCTGATCGGCTCAATTATGGGTCAGTTTATTGGTGTTGGTGTTATCGCATTAATTATTGTTTTTCATCCTGAAATCAGAAAATTCCTTGTTTTTATTGGTACTCATTATAACTTGAATAAAGTACTTGCACTTGATAAATTGCTTGGCAGCAATAAGAAAAGAACAATTAATCAGGAACAAATAGATATTTTGGTTGATGCCTGCATTTCCATGTCGAAATCGCACACAGGTGCATTAATTGTACTGGCGCGATCATTAGAGTTGAGTGAACAGATAAGCACTGGGGAACGACTGAATGCAAAAATTTCATCATCACTTTTAAGAACAATTTTTTTTAAAAATTCACCACTGCACGATGGCGCTGTAATAATTCGCGGTAACCGCATTGCGGCGGCTGGTTGTATTTTACCGTTAACTCAAAAGGAAATCGACAAAAGTATGGGTTTGCGCCATCGGGCAGCAATAGGTATTACTGAAAATACGGATGCTGTTTGTATTATTGTCTCCGAAGAAAAAGGAACAATTTCAATGGCAATAGAGGGCGAAATTATCCGACGGCTTACAAAAGAAAAACTAATTACGCTTTTGGAAGAGAATATTACTTTGGTCGAATAAAAATAGAATGAATAGAGTTTGCACATTGTTTAATATTGAATTCCCAATTATCCAGGCCGGAATGGTTTGGTGTTCCGGATGGAAACTTGCCTCGGCAGTAAGCAACGCCGGTGGATTGGGATTAATTGGTGCGGGTTCAATGCACTCCGAAATTTTGGAAGAGCATATTATTAAGACAAAAAACGCTACCACAAAACCTTTTGGGGTTAATGTTCCGTTAATGTATCCGGAGTTGGAAAAAGTAATGAAGATTATTGATGAACAGAAAGTTAAAATAGTTTTCACTTCAGCAGGAAGCCCAAAATTATGGACGGGTTGGCTAAAGGACAGGGGAATTAAGGTTGTTCATGTTGTTTCAAGTTCTGTATTTGCCGAAAAGAGTGAAGCGGCTGGAGTTGATGCCATTGTAGCTGAGGGATTTGAGGCTGGTGGCCACAATGGTCGCGATGAAACAACAACATTAACACTTATTCCCTCGGTACGCAAAGCAACCAGTTTACCATTGCTGGCAGCGGGTGGGATTTCTTCAGGAGAATCAATGCTCGCTTGCATGGCTTTGGGTGCGGATGGAGTTCAAATCGGCTCGCGGTTTGCAATTTCTGAAGAATCATCGGCGCATCCCGATTTCAAAAAGTTGATAACTGAAACAGGAGAGGGGGGAACAAAATTGGCTCTTAAAAAATTGGCTCCTGTTCGGCTTGTGAAAAATCATTTTTTTGAACAAGTTAATGCCGATGAACAAAATGGTGCAAATGCAGCTGAATTACAGGAACTTCTTGGAAAAGGCCGGGCAAAGCGGGGAATATTTGAAGGTGATTTGGAAAATGGTGAATTGGAAATTGGACAAGTTTCGGCTCAAATAAAAGAAGTTCTTCCGGCAAAACAAATAATGGAAAATCTAATTTCCGAATATCAATCAGCAAGAAATGCAATTATTGAAGGTGGAAAATTTAGTTTCTAATTATTTTGTTTGCTTATCCGTTTAAGCACCACAAACGATAAAAATGAATTTTGACTCTCCCTCTTCTCCCTATTAAATTTCCCTATTCGGCATTATTTTCGATTGTTCATCGAGATTAAAATACTGAAATGCCAGAAATGTATAAGGAATAATATACAAAACAGAGGAGACAATTGTTGAAACAGCAATTAAAACCCAGTACCAATCGGGATATTCAACCGGTGCCAAATCTGGTTTAAAAATGTTATTCGTCAATCCCGAAATCATCGTTGGAATTGACATGATTAAACCCACTGTCCAAATAATAATTATCCCTGCAATATTCAGTAACAATGTATTCCACCATTGCATTTTTATAAGTGATGAGGAGCGGGAGAAAGCACTGCCAAATCCTTTTTTCTCGAAAATTAAGATAAAAAATATTAATGAATAAGTGTTTGCAAAATATATCCCCGGAATGATGCAAAGTATAACGCCTATCATCACCAAAAAAAACAAAGCAAAACTGGCTCCAATTGCAAGCATACCATTCGAGAAAAGGTATGGCGTAATTTCCGACAGGTCAAAATTTCCCTTTCCTTTTTTGATATAAACTTCAATGTAGGAGTAATAGGCTGCAATTAACAGCGATTGAACAAAAAGCCCAAAAAGCGAAAAGAGGAACATATTCAGGTATATAGGTCCAATATTTTCGAGCAAAGTATCGGGATTGGAAAAATCAAACTGGCTGATCACATTTTTTTGAAGATAAACCTGTACCAATCCATAAAGCAACATAAATGGAAGAACGTAAATCCCAATCAGTTTCGAAACAGGTTTATATTCTTGCTTAATAAATTCAAAGGAATCTGTGAAAATGTCCCCAATTTCCCTTGTTTTTCTGAACTGAATCTCTTTTTCGATCATATGTATTTGGTAAATGTACGTTTCAGAAGGTCCTTTTTTCTATTTGATATTTATTTCTTTCGCTGGCGCTGCGCGAAATCAGCTCACCCATAAAGCCACCCATAAAAAATTGTGCCCCAATAATCATCGAAGTTAAAGCGATATAGAAATAGGGACTGTTTGTAATCAGGTGGCCAACAATTCCATGTTTTATTTCCAAAATTTTTTGAATTGCAAGCCAGATTGAAGCAAAAATTCCGACAATCACCATTAAAACCCCTAGTATCCCAAAAAAGTGCATTGGCCGTTTTACAAACCTCGAAATAAAAGTAACTGACAACAAATCCAGCGGTCCGCGAATAAATCGTTCCATTCCAAACTTTGTAACACCATATTTCCGTTCGCTGTGGATTACCACTTTTTCGCCTATATTTTTATAACCTGCCCACTTTGCCAAAACAGGAATGTAGCGATGCATTTCGCCATAAACTTCAATACTTTTTATAACATTTTTACGGTAAGCTTTTAGGCCGCAGTTCATGTCGTGCAGCTTGATTCCGGTAATACAGCGAACCGTGAAATTATAGAATTTGCTCGGTATATTTTTTGTAAAAACAGGATCGTACCTTTTCTTTTTCCATCCCGAAACGAGGTCGTAACCATCGTCTTTTATCATTTTAAAAAGTCCGGGAATTTCATCGGGACTGTCTTGTAAATCGGCATCCATTGTAATTACTACGTCTCCTTCAGCAACGTCGAATCCACAATACAATGCGGCGGATTTCCCGTAATTCCTCCTGAATTTTATTCCTTTTACCGAAGGATTTTTAGTTTGAAGATCTTCGACCACTCGCCATGAATTGTCCTTACTACCATCATCGATCATAATGATTTCATAGGAGAAGTTATTCCCGATCATTACTTTATCAATCCATGCCGCCAATTCAGGAAGTGATTCTTCCTCGTTGAAAAGTGGAATTACTACAGAAATATCCATAAATGATTTTAACAAATTACTCAATGCTGCCTTCTTCTTTTTTCTTTACTATTGCAGCAACTATCAAAGATAGAATAGCACCACCAATTAATCCACTTAACGCAGCTTGCCTAAGTGTTTTTGCCATAGTTGGAATTTCTTTGAATTTTTCTATTGCTTTATCCATTTGAGCTTCCGGAACACCTTTGCTCTCCATGAAATCCATGGTCTTTTGCTGCATTACTGCCATTAAATGTTCCATATATCCGGGATCAATAAATGCATGAAAGATGTAGGTGTAAATAATAGAAATAATTGTGGAAATGAGGATTACCAAAATTGCAAATTTGAATATATCTCCAAAATTAGCATAACCTCCTAATTCATTATTCCTGTATGACTTTGCGAAGATAAATAGAAAAATAAAAGAGATTACTAATGAAGCAAGCCCAATTAATAAACCTCCAAATAATCCCATTGATTCCAAAATTCCCCCTGCCCAAATAACGACAGAAATGGCAATAGAAATTAATCCTAAGTAAAAACCATAAGTTAATGCGGATTTCCAAATTGATGTTGATTTTTCTTCCATGATAATTTGTTTTAATAGTTAAGGTTCACAAATATAAATCTATTTTTTTGTGTAATACCCATTTTTAATAGAAGTTGTCAAATAAGTATTGATAGAGTAACAAGTATTCAGTATCAAGTACCAGGTATCCGGCATCAAGTAACAAGTAACAAGTATCCAGTACCAATTAAAATTCTGGCGGTTGTGCTTTTTGTTTGCAGGTAAACTAAATTTTTCTACTTTTGCGCCGGGTAAGTCCTGTGCAACCAGCTCCTGCTGAAACCCCCCAGAGTCGGAAGGCAGCAAGGGTAGGCGGTCGTAGCGGTGTGACACAGGTAGCTTACCCACTTTTTTTTATAAAAAAAGGAAAATAAACTGGGTGAAAAGTTTTGCAGATTCAAAAATTAATGCTTTTCTTTGCGCCGCTGAATTTGAAAAACAGCACACGTTCTAAACAAATTTTGTAACAAAAATAAGCCGGATTAGCTCAGTTGGTCAGAGCACGTGATTTGTAATCTCGGGGTCCTCAGTTCGAATCTGAGATTCGGCTCATTTGGGTCCTCAGTTCGTCCCGATGGCTATCGGGATGAGATTCGGCTCATTTGGGTCCTCAGTTCGTCCCGATGGCTATCGGGATGAGATTCGGCTCAAAAAAATTGAGCTTTTGTTTTTGTCCCGTTCAAAAAACATATTATTGGGCTCAAAAAAAATATTGGGGAGATACCGAAGCGGTCAAACGGGGCAGACTGTAAATCTGTTGGCAACGCCTTCGTAGGTTCGAATCCTGCTCTCCCCACAAAAGGGAATAACTGAAAAGTTGTTCCTTTTTTTTTGCTTAAAATTAAGTATTTGCAGGATTTGTTTTTATAAAATTGGGTTAATTTAGAAAATTAGAAATTGATTAAATATTATGCAATTTGAAATCAATTTTTACCAACTTTATCAAAAAATATTATCCATGAAATCAAATCTAATTCGCGCAGTTTTAATTTTTCTTTTTATTTTTTGTTTTCCATTCTATAAAACCTTTGCAACAGAATATTTTGTAAGCAGCATTTCAGGTAACGACTCAAATACGGGAATGAGCAGTGATCTGCCTTGGAAAAGCATTTCATTGTTGGAATCAAAAAAACTTAACCCCGGCGACATTGTTAATTTTGAGCGCAGTTCGGTATGGGAAAAAGCGGCATGGGAAAACATTTTCCTTATTGACGACAGCGGAACAGAAGCCAGTCCTATTATTTTTCGTGCTTACGGTGAGGGAGATTTACCAATGTTTACAAACGGAGGGCAAGTTTGGAATAAGGGCATAAAAATAACTGCCAATTATATTATTTTAGAGGAGCTGCATGTTATAAACACAGGTTACTGTGGATTTGAAATTGCAAAAAATACCCACTCCAATATCATCAGAAAATGCGAAGTCAGTAATTGCGGGATGGGAATATTATGTTATGGTTCAAACAACCTTATCACCGAAAACTACATCCACAATTTAAAAATGATAGTTGACAATGAAATTCCGGATACACAATCCGGGGGCGGTGATTTTGGATGTGTTTCCTTTTGGATATACGGACCTGATAACGAAATTTCATACAATAAGTGCATTGATAATATTGGCCATAGTTACGATTATATTACTGATGGCGGATTTATTGAGTTTTATGAAATCTGCGATGGAACATACGCACATCACAACTGGGTGGAAAATGGCAATGGAATTGCTGAAGGGTCAAACGGAACAGGTAAAAACATTACAATTTCGTATAATGTATTTATAGAAAACGGAGGCTTTTTCGCACTTCATACCAATAATTTTACGGTTGAAAATTTCAAATTTGAAAACAACACAGTACTTACAAAAAAAGGGACTTTGTGGAACAACATGTTTAATTTTTATCCTGATGATATTATTTCAGAAAGAATATTTGTTCGCAACAACATTTTTGTTTTAGGAGGCAAAGCCAGCGAAAGGATATCGAAAAACAATAATTTTATACACACAAACAATATTTATCATTTACAAGACGGTGCTCAACCTGGAACTTTTACTTTGGGAACAGGAGAAAAGCTGGCAGACCCCAAATTTGTTGATATCGATAAAAAAGATTTCAGGCTTCAACCCGGAAGTCCGGCAATTAACGTTGGTACGGATTTGGGATATAACAGCGATTTCAACAATAAAACTGTTCCCTCTGGAAAATCCCCTGATTTGGGTGCTTACGAATTTGAAATCCAAACAGGATCTTCACATTCAAAATCCTCCGGATTAGACAAAATAACAGTGGCCGCCTATTATTTTCCAAATTACCATACCGGTGACCCGCGAAACGATTTAAATATGGGCGAAAACTGGTCTGAGTGGGAGCTGGTCGGGAACGCAAAACCGAAATTTCCAGGGCACTTGCAACCCAAAGTGCCACTGTGGGGAACTGTTGATGAGAAAGACCCGGAAGTGATGGCCATGAAAATTGATGCAGCAGTTGAACATGGAATCGACTGCTTTATTTTCGACTGGTATATGTATGAAGATGGTCCGTTTTTAAACCGTTGCATCGATGAAGGTTTTCTGACAGCAAAAAATACCGGTTCAATAAAATTTGCATTAATGTGGGCCAACCATGACTGGGTAAATATCCATCCTTACACCCGGGGAGAAGCGCAAAAACTGCTTTATCCGGGCAAAGTTTCGCCTGAAAGATTTGAAGAAATCGGCGAATTGTTAATTAACGAATACTTCTCTAAACCCAACTATTGGAAGATTAACGGCAAAGCATATTTTTCGATATACGATATTCAGAAATTCGTGGAGGGTTTTGGAAGTTTGGAGGCTACAAAAGCTGCCATGGATCGAATGGAAGAAAAAGCGAAAAATGCCGGATTAAATGGAATCCACTGGAATTTGGTTGCCTGGGGAAACCCAATTTTGCCGGTTGAAAATTCACCAAAAAATATTCCTGAACTAATCCGGATACTCGGTTTCAGCTCAGCAACTTCCTACGTTTGGATTCACCATACAAATTTGCCCGAAACGCAAACCGATTATAACTGGGTACGAGACAAGTACTTTGAACACTGGGAAAAGGCAAAATCAGATTATGGTGTTCCCTATTTCCCAAATGTTACTGTGGGTTGGGATCCTACTCCAAGGTGCGATTCAAATTCGGAATGGGCAAATGTGGGTTACCCTTTTATGAATACAATAGGAAACAATACACCCGAGAACTTTAAAACTGCACTGCAAATGACAAAGGACAAATTATTGTCGGACCAAACCGGGCCGCGGATTATGAACATCAATTGCTGGAATGAATGGACAGAAGGAAGTTACCTTGAGCCAGATACAGCAACAGGAATGAAGTATTTGGAAGCTGTGAAATCGGTTTTTAAGTGATGGTCATTTTGTTTTAAAGTAACAAATTTTACAATCCTCAAAGCGGATTTCAAGAATTGTTGAACCCTAATAAGGGAAAATAAATTCTGAAATTTCTTTATGATGGTGCTTGTGTTAACCGGAATGGTTTCAATTGCTGTCCCGTTTATAATGAGATAGTAAACGAACTGTTTAAAGTTTCCAGTTCAAAGTTCAATGTTTCATGCCCAATTCGGAACTTTGAACCCGGAACTCGGAACCCGAAACTCAATTCCCCTTCCTCAAAATCACCATTGTCGCACCATAACCATATTCTTTAAACGATGCATCCTGAAAATAATATTTTCTGAATTTTGATTTGAGCAGGTTAATCACTTCCTGTTTCAGAACCCCCTGACCAACACCATGAATAAACACTATTTTTTTCACGCCGATTTGAACGGCCGATTTTATTTCAGACTCCACTTTTTCTTTTTGAATTTCAAGCATTTCGTGGTTACTCAGCCCTTGCGTATTATCCACCAATTCGTTTATATGCAAATCAACTTCAACGATTTCGGACGTACGTTTTGGCGCGATTTTTTTTATAACTGTTTCCAGTTCTTTTTCCACAATAACTTTGTGAAAATCGGCTTCCGTAAGTTTGTCAATTTCAGTCGTAAAAATATTAGGTGTTATTTGCAAAACCATTGCATTTTTTTTGAAAAGCTGGTTCGGATGAAAACTTGTTTCCTTATAAAATTTAACTGGATTGACCTTAAACTGCTTTCTAATTGGTTCAGTCCATTCGTTTTCGTTTTTCTGAAAATAGATGATTTGAAATCCATATTCCGGTAATTCACTCAAATCATTTTGAACAATACTTTCAAGCAATAATTTTGAATTTGACTGGACAGTGCCATGTTTTACCGTTTCAAAACCGTTGTCGTTAATGTGTGAGTAACGATATAAAACAATATAATTACTATCATTTACAAGAAAAAGTTTTATTTCTGCCGCCAGAGGGTTTCTTGAATCAGCCGGCACGAAACAAAAATAAAAATCTGGTGAATTTTTGCCGTTTATGATTTCGCCGGGACTTTCTTCTATTTCAATCTTTGGAGCAGTTTCGGGTTGAATATTTTGTTTTTGTTGATTTACAACTCCAATATTTAATTCCGGATCACTTGTATTCAGCAACTGAACAATTGGATATGGAATTTCGAAACCGTCATAATTCTCAACCATTACCATATTTTTATTCAGAAAACGGGTAACTACACCTCCGCCAACGTCATTCAAAAACTTCACTTTATCTCCAACTTTTATCATAGCTTTCTATTTTTTGGCAAAAGTACGATTTTAAACCGATGGATTTTTAAGCTATTTTTGGCCACCGATTATATGGAAATGAAATATTGCCACTGATTCGCAGATTAAGAAATATTGCTTGAAATTAATTACGAATAAAAAGAGAACTTGAATTCATTTAGAAATATAAAAATACGTGATTTTACTTACGATTTGCCGGAATCGAGAATTGCAAAATACCCACTAGCAGAGCGCGATCAATCGAAATTACTGGTTTTGCAAAATGGTACCATTAGCGAAACCACATTTCAAAATTGTGCTGATTTTATTCCTGAAAATGCCCAGTTGGTTTTTAACAACACACGTGTAATTCATGCACGATTATTTTTCAGGAAAGATACAGGTTCGAAAATCGAGATTTTTTGTTTGGAGCCAGTTGAACCACATGATTACCAACTTGCATTTCAAGAGAAAAAACAGGTGGTTTGGAAATGCATGGTAGGCAATTCAAAAAAATGGAAAAGCGGGATTCTTTCGCGTACGATTGAGATTTCAGGAGAAAAAATAAAATTTCAGGCCGAAAGGGTTTCTCAATTGGAAAACACTTTTCAAATTAAATTCAAATGGGACAAACCGTTCACTTTTGCTGAAATCATTGAACACACCGGTGTTTTACCCATTCCGCCCTATTTGAACCGCGAAACCGAAGCATCTGACGAAGAAACATACCAAACGATTTATGCAAAAATCGATGGTTCGGTGGCAGCACCAACCGCAGGGCTTCATTTTAC
>JBBQPP010000038.1:0-14852 GCA_038217255.1 Bacteroidales bacterium
GTACTAAACTCATTTTAAATTTAATAAAAGGAAATCCAAAAATTGCAGCTCTCAAAAGACCACAAGTGCCGGAAAAGCCTTATCCGTACTTTGAAGAGGAAGTTGTTTTTGAAAACTCCAAAGCTAATATAGTACTGGCAGGTACATTTACACGGCCAGTTGGAAGTGAGAAATTCCCAGTGGTTATTTTAATAAGCGGAAGTGGCCGACACGACAGAGATGGAAGCATTCCTACACACAAGCCTTTTTTAGTGCTTTCAGATTATCTTACACGTAAAGGCATTGCTGTATTGCGTTTTGATGACCGTGGTTTTGGAAAATCGACAGGTGATTTTAGTAAAGCCACAACAGCCGATTTTGCCCAGGATGTGTTAAGTGCTGTGCGTTATTTAAAATCAAGAAAAGATATTGATGCAAAACATATTGGGTTAATAGGTCACAGTGAAGGAGGAATAGTAGCACCTTTGGCAGCCAACCAAACTTCAGATATCTCATTCATTGTGGCTTTAGCGGCCACAGGAATTCCAGGCAGTGAGGTATCCGTTTTGCAATCAAAATCATTAAGACCTTTTCCTGTTCCCGATGAAAAAGCCTTTGAAGAAAACGTAAGAAAATCAATTAAAATAGCATCTTCAAACGAGGAAATCTCACAAAAAAGAGAAGAATTAACAGCGCATAATAACACTTATTTAGCTCCAATTTTAAAATCCTTAGGTGCAACAGATGAAAATATTTCAAAATTCATTAATAATGAAACAGAATCTACTTTAAAACCGTGGAGTTTATATTTCTACAATTACAATCCGGCAGATGAATTTGAAAAATTAAAGATTCCGGTATTATCTCTAAACGGTACTAAGGATACACAAGTGAATGCAAGCATCAATCAAAATGCGATACGGAATGCTTTAACCAAAGGGAATAATAAGAACTACAAGATTGAAGCCTTAGAAAATTTGAATCATTTATTTCAGGAATGTACAACGGGAAACATTGATGAATATAAAGAGATAGAACAAACAATGTCCCCAATTGCATTGAAAGAAATTTCCGATTGGATTTTGGAAATAGTTCGGTAAAATAAAAATTATTATTCTGTCATATTTTCTTAAACCATGTTACTAACCATAATAGAAACACTAAAAACAATAATTTAAATTTTAAGAAAATGGACAACACAAAAAAAATTAAATCAAATTTTAACAAGGATTCAAATAATCAGCAGTATTGTTTGGGCTGTTTTATTAATTGTTTGCTATCAGGTTTTGGGCGAGTTGAATAAAGAAATAAGCCTGATACTTATCTGCGGCTTCTTTATCTAATTTTTGCTTATCAGTTCATCCAAAAACAATTTAAAAACTATGGAAAACGAAAAAGTATGAGTATATTGAAATGTTGTGCTTCATTATAAAACCAGCAAATATTTCAAATTAAAAATGAAATGATATGAAAAAAATGAAAGCAATTGCATGCACAAAATATGGTGCGGCAGAAGTTCTTCAAGTAAAAAAAGTAAAAAAACCAACACCCAGAAAAAATGAGATTTGTATAAAGATCCTTACGACAACTGCAACATCAAGTGACTGTATAGTAAGAAGTTTCAATCTACCGTGGTGGCACCCAATGGGATTCATTATGGGAATTGCAGTGGGCTTTGGAAAACCGAGGAACCCCCATTCTTGGAATGGTTGCAGCTGGAGAAATCGAGTCTATTGGAAGTGATGTGAAAAGGTTCAAAATAGATGACCCAGTTCTTGCCTATACTGTTTTATCTCCATTCAAGACTCGTTTAGGAACATATGCCGAATACATATGCATTCCGGAAGACTGGATTGTGTTACCGAAACCGCCAAATATAAGCTTCGAGGAGGCTGCTGCGATTCCTTATCCGGGAGAGCTGGCCATGTTCTTCTTGAAGAAGGGTGATATCCAAAGAAGAAAAAATGTTCTTATAGTTGGTGCCTCTGGATCGATCGGTACAACTGCTGTACAAATAGCCAGACATTATGGAGCTAAAGTGACAGGGGTTTGCAGTAATGCGAACCTGGAATTGGTGAGGTCTCTTGGAGTAGAAATGGTAATTGACTATACAAAAGAGGACTATTCGCTACGTGGTGAACGTTATGATTTGATACTGGATGCCGTGCCGCAGCAGCTGGCGGATAGGAAGAGCTTGAAATTACAAGCTAAGAATTCCCTTACTAAGGATGGGAAGTACATCTCAATAGCTGATGGAATAGCCAAAGTAAGCTATGATAATCTTGCATTATTATTGGATCTTACCAAGTCCGGCGAGTTCAAACCTGTTATCGACAGAAGTTATCCATTGGAGCAAATGGTCGAGGCCCACAGATATGTCGAAGCGGGACACAAAAAAGGGAATGTGGTAATAATTATATGATATTCAGATATCAAAAATAACGAACGCACCTCAAAGATACTGAATGTCAATGAGATAACAAAATAAACAACCCGATTTTTTAATATTTATGAATAATTCAGGTTAGGGTTATACCATGGAATCTAAGGCAAAAATTAACAGCCTTACCCAGGTGAATTATGTTGCAAATTGAACCTTAGATACTTTGGCGGTGGACTTTGATTAGCTATTGAAGTAGATACAAAGTACTCACTTGAAAACGGATAAGCTAATAAACAATGGTAAATATCGATGTGTTTTGAAATACTAATGTTATTTTAGCCGATATTTATGTTTATTAAAATAAAGCACATTCTTACCATTCTCATTCTTGTTTCATTTCATTCGGTTTTTGGCCAGTTTACGCAGGTTTTGGAAGCAGATTATGATGTTGATGATATTGTTGAGCCGAAAATTGGCTTAGGAATTTCGTTTTCTACCTTTGGAGTTGGCCCATTCGTATTTTATCAGTTAAAAAAAAGTATTCGGTTAAAAGCAAATGCAAATTATATATTTTACAATTATTCATTAAATAAATTACTTTCTGACTTAGAAGGAACGGCAAAATTAAGAATTGGCGGCATAGGAATATTTTCTGATTGGTATTTTTACAAAGTGATATATGTAACAGGAGGAATTTCAACAAATTTCAATTCGGTTGATGTAAATGAGAAAATGGCTAATTATTTAATGATTGGTGATATTGAAATGACACCCGATGAAATAGGAAGAGTGGGGATAAAATTGGAACCAGCCTGGGCACTGAGTCCATACATTGGCATAGGTGGTGGTAGAAAAATATCTGTTAAAAATAAATTTGGATATTCGCTTGAGATTGGAACCTTTTTTCAAGGTCTGCCTAAGGTTGAGTTAAGTGCCACTGGAATGTTATCACCTACTGCAAGTAAAGAACAAGAAAAAATTATTGAAAACAACATAAAACCCATTGATTTTTGGCCGAAAGTTGCGATTAATATAATGTATCGAATTAAATAACGAATGGTTAAATCAAATAGAAATATAATTTGGATAATAATTCTCAGTTTACTAACTGGTACTATTTCGTGCAATAAATTTGACGAACTAAAATCACCCGTTGATGGTTTTAAGGTAATTTTAAACTACGATATCTTTAGTACTTTTCTGACATTCCGATTTATTGATGCTCCCAGCGGTGAGTTAATCGGTGCTTCAAACGACGAAAAAGTAGATGTCTATATTTCGGGAACCGGAGCTGGTGCTGTTGTTGACCAAATCGGAAATCATGATACAATTTTTAGCGCAGTTCATGGAATAGTAAGTCTTGCTCTAAATCCAAAAGATCCATGGGTACCATCAACAAACAATATTCTTTCTATAATGTTGAAAACCGAAAATGAGCAATATAAAACATCTTCGGTAAGTATTAATATTGATTCGTTAGGTTCATATAGTTATAATATATATCTGGAGCCCAACAATGTAGACAAACTGGGTTTAAAAGAAAATACATATTATTTAGGACTAAATTCTCAAAATGAATTATTAGAAAATTTTATGTATTCTTCATCAGGAAATGAATTATCGTTTATTATTCCGGCAGGCTCAAAATTTGAAGATGAAAACGGAAAACCTGTTTCTGGAGAAAAAATTAAATTAAATATCAGATATTTTTTACAGAATGGTAAAGCAGCCGTGCCCAGTGGTTTAATCAATAACATCCGTTCTGAAAATGGAGAAATAATAAAAAAAGCCACTGATTTTTACCAATTGGCAGAAATTAACATTTTTGATGAAAAGGGGAATAGAATAAAAATCAGCAATCCGAACATAAATATCAAATTACAAATCAGAGGAAATTATTATAACCCACTAACAAAACAAAAACTACAGGTAAACGATTCCATTTCCTTTTTAAATTATAATCTTCAGAACAAAATATGGGAGGTACAAGAAAATACCGTTTTACTTGCCGATACAATAGGTTTTTATGGAATCATGAAATTTAATAATTCTCAATTTTATGCTTTTGCAAATTCGGTAAATACATGTCAATTAGGTAGTCAGTTTCAATTCAATTTCACAAATAAATTTAAACAATTACCGGTTGGAGTAAGGGTTAACCTATATCGAAAATACGACAGCAGATACATTGGGAATAAAGTTCTTCAGGTTTCAAGGGATGAAGAGATATTGAATGCAGACTTTGTTTCTATTGAAAATGAACCCATAAAATTTTATGTACTCAATCAATCGGATAATAATCCTTTTAATGCAGCAGAACCCAATTACTATACCAATGCAAGTTGTGGAAAAATTGCAGAACCTTTTATTGCAGACATTACATCAAAACGAGTGGAATTAAATGGTCAACTATTTATAACATCAATCAATAATTTGCCCGAGCAAGGATTAGAATTGTATGTCGATTTCTATCGAGTTTCAAACAATTCCATGGTATTTAGAAAGCCAATCACAATTAAATCAACTGAATCCGAATTTCAAATCTCAACGGGTTTAATTGAAAACCAAGACCTGTATATTAAACTTGTATCGGCAAATAATTTTATGGCGATTTCCAATTTGCCTGAAAGAATTCCATTTAATTCCAGCACAGGACCGTTCAACTGGGAATTTGATTTTACTAGTGAAGACATTTCAAATGAATTTGTTTTTAATTTTGATATCAGCGAAAGTTTCGGCAATCGTGAATTAATGATAAAGGCCGAATTTAAAAACCTGAAAAGTGGGGAAATTGATAATACCTTTACTTTAAAAACCACAAAAGAGAATAATTCCATAACAAAGAAATTAGTACTCGATAATACAGCAAAATACAGCATAAAGCTTAAACGATTTGAAGACCAGGAACAATTTTTGGCTTACCCCTATAAAATGGAAATAAAACCTTCAAAAGGTAAAACATTTACATTTAATACAGAATTATTACCGGTAGTTAAAAAAGAGGTTACTGCGAAGATCGGACTAATCTGCGGTTCATCAGTTGTTTATCCTACCATAAATGGTATTTACCATTCGGTTTTAGACGATAAATGGCAAGAATTTGAAACTAAAGATGGCAATTTTTCTCAAATTCTTGAAATAGGTGGAACATATGAAATTGGCACTATTTTCGAAAATGAATTGTTTTCCTCTGTCTATAAAATTGAATCGACAATAATTGAACTGGAAATAGAAATGAATGGAGGTTTTTGCGATTCTATGGGTTGGTAATTTTTTTAATTATTTAAACTTAAGAAGTATGAAAAATTCATTGAACTGTAAAATGAGAACTATCGCAAATAATAGTATTGTGCCAGTAATAGTTTTATTAATAGTAATTACAACCTTATTCAGTGCATGTTCTTCACCAGAAAAAAAGGAGTCAAAAAGCGAAAATAAAGGCGATATTGTCATTGGATTAAACGCCTATTCATTTGCCGACTTGCTCGATGCAAGGAATTCGAGAGACAAACAACAGGTTTATACCTTGTTTAATTTACTGGATTGGTGTGCCTCTCAAAATATTAAAGCACTTTCGCATTGGTTAAAGAAATGATGAAGGAATTAAATGCCGCTATTAATGAAGTTTATTAATATCATACCAAAGAATCAGATTAATGATCCAAAATCTACTAACTATAAAACGTTCAATTCCTTAGCAGCTTAATAACAAATAATATATGATTTCGAAAATCAAGTTGGAATAATGCGACAGAACCCATTTTTGATTTTACAATGTGTTTTTATTTACTATTGATGAAAAAACGAAGATTCCTTTATGATTGTCCGGTTTTCTGCCAGTAAAATGTATTAAAAACGCTCGTTAACCACATTATTATAAATTGAACCAAAAGTAAACTGGATTCCAAATTCAACCCTGATTTCATAGTCGGTTGCCATTTTACGCCGTCTCAGTAGCACATCTTCCAAAGATGCGTTGCCCTTTGGCAGATACATTTGGTCGTGTACCACCTGATATTCAATTTGGCTGTAAACAGAAAGCTGTTTCGTTAAACGAAACGAAATCTCTGAATCCACAGTTAATAGGTATTTGGAGAAATTATGAAAATAATTTCTGCCCTTCATTCTGGCTTCGATTCGTCCCCAAGGTTGAATGATTTCCAAATCAAGCTGCAGCGCCTGGCTATAAAGAGTTTCTGTTAACTTATCATAGATAGTAACTTCGTTATAATTATAATTGGAAATACCCACCATATAACGAAATACAAAGACTTTCCGGTTACTAATATCCCAGGGAAAAATATTGTATTCAATTCCAGGTTTAAAACTATAGGCACTTTTTGTATTTAAATAAGTTGAAGAATTGTATTCCCCAAAAATACCAGCCGACCATTTGTTGCTCACACTCTTGATATAATTAGCTGATACATTTGACCGCGTTTTACGGTTTTCTATTTTTTCACCATCGTCGTAATAATTTTCATTGTCAAAATCGTAATTGCCTTCAATTCTTGTTTTCCAATCTGCTGTAACTTTTTGAACTCGAAGTTCTGTTCCAAAAGAAAATTCCTCCTGACTTTCTTCTTTTTGTAAATCAGTTCCGGCTTCAATTGTAAATACCCATTTATTCCATGGATCATCAACTATTTGAGTTGCAATTCTGTTTTCCTTTTCTTCCAAATCAATGTTTATATTTTCAAAATAATCAGTTTTTGAATAATATTGAAGGATACCGGCTTTTAAGATTTTTAATAATCCCTGTCTTACTTCATCTTTAGTTTCCGACTGGTCTGCCATGTATTCATACTCATATTCTATTCCTTTTAACTCGTTCAATCCAATAAAATTCATGAAAAACTTTTCTCCTCCGCTTCCTGTACGTTGTGAACTTGTCAAAATATGTACATCGGCCAATTTTGGGTCACGAACAAATGATACAAATTTCAGTTCTTGTCTCACAAAAGTAAAATCACAGTCCCAGCAATCAAGAAAGAAATTGAGGGGAGCGTCAGTTTTTGAGTCTTCCTGCGCATTGATTGGATAAATAACAATTAAATTTAGAGTGATTAACAGATACAATAGCCTTTTCATCATTCGTTTTTATAGGTTTTAAGTTGTATTAAGGTTGTATTATATAGTTTTTCTCCCACTTCTGTTAAATCTGCATCTCGAATTTTATAATCACTAAAAATTCTTGTTAAAGTGTTCAGAACAGAACCAGGGATTTAATTAAATTTCTTATTAATCAACCTTCGCGGTAAAATAATAAAAACAAAGCAAAAAGTTTCATTCTTGAATTTAAAAGCGAAATGTATTAACAAAAATGTCCGTATAAGCTGAATCATGCGGATGGAGCTGGAGCTACTGGCAGTTTGATTCAGATTTTATAGCTTAAGTGAATTAAAACATATGCAATTTGTAAAATCACTATAAAAACGAGATTCATACAAATACTTTTTCCATCATTTACGGCAAAACCTTTTATCTTTTCAAAACTTGATAAGAAACTGTAATAAATGACAACCCCATTTTTTTCAGCAACACTGATATCATTTTAATGATATAGAAAATAAATCTCAAAGAACAACAGAATAGTTCCCAGCAACATAGGGCTAATACCCCTTTAAAATTCTCCAATGTTAAATATGGATTTTTAAAAAGTAACGATAGTTTAATTTTCAGGCGATTTACCTGAATTTGGTGTAAATACAATTATCAAATCAATTTTGCACCCAAAATCAAAGCAAAAAAATGTATGCCCCAAACGTTCAACTGCTGTTTCCAAACATCCAAAATACCAGATTCATAATATAGTTTTGTTTTTCAGGGGATTCTAAAATCATTTTCTTATTGAAAAAATCAGGTAAACAATTCACAGTAAACAAGTGTTTTTAAACAAACCATAAGCGAATTACAGGACTACAATAAAATACAAATTATGAAAAAGGGAAGATTGGAAGCATTTAGTGATGGAGTGTTGGCGATTATTATCACCATTATGGTGCTTGAGATGAAAGTGTCGCATGGCAATGATTTTGCTTCATTGAAACCCTTGATACCAGTTGTAATCAGTTATATACTAAGCTTTCTTTATATTGGAATTTACTGGAATAATCATCATCATTTAATGCACACCGTAACCCATGTTACCGGCGATGTTTTATGGGCCAATCTGCACCTGCTTTTTTGGTTGTCGCTGATACCTTTTGTTACAGGCTGGATGGGTGAAAATGAATTTGCCGTTATACCTGTTGCGTTGTATGGTTTTATTCTGTTAATGGCTGCAATCGCATATTTCATATTGCAAACAAGGATTCTTAAACAACACGGTAAAGATTCTATTTTAGCCAAAGCCCTTGGCAACGATTTGAAAGGAAAAATATCGCCCATTCTTTATGTTATTGCCTTGGGGTCAGCATATTTTAGTCCATTGGTGGCAGGTGGGATTTATGCGCTTGTGGCTTTTATCTGGCTGATTCCGGACAAACGCATTGAACGAATATTCGATGAAAATCAGGAAGATTATAATTGAGATACAGTTACAATCAAGCCTAAAAATAATTGCATTATCTGAAATTACAGTGCATTTTTTAGAACTGATTGCTATTTAATCCCGACAACACTAACCTCGGTACATCATCAAAAATCTTCCATCACATTCAGGTTGAATCTTTTAATTAATGTATTTTTACTGGCAGTAAAAAAAAATGATGCACAATAAATTAATTCAGGATATTCCTTAAAACATTCTAAAAAAAATACAAAATGAAACAGGTTTTTATCTACTTCTTCCTCATTATCATCGCCATTTTCGCTACATTTTTCATTTACGTAAAAATTATGGACAATCGAAAACCCGAATTATCAGAAAACAACAAACCCAACATAATTCTCATTCTGGGCGACGATATCGGATATTCTGATATTGGTGCTTACGGCTCCGAAATCAAAACGCCAAACCTTGACAAACTTGCCAGCGAAGGGATTCGCTTTTCAAACTTTTATAACATGTCGAAATGCGAACCGTCGCGCTCAACATTGTTTTCGGGTTTGTATGAAGGAGGAAAGAATGCAGTTAACTTCGCGCAAATATTGAAAAATGATGGTTATTATGTTATCCATACGGGAAAGGAACACTGGATGGATTGGGCACCGGAGCATGTTTTTGCCAAAAATATTTTCGACCAGTCGCTAACATTTAAGGCGATGAATGAGTTTTTTGAACCTCCTTCCGGCAGATTTGTCAACCCTTTTATTTTAAATGGAGATACTGTAAATGCAAATCAGATTTACCACGAAAAAGAACCATTTTTTAAAACCGATGCTTTAACGGATAATGCTTTGCAGTGGATGGAAGAACCGGTAAAAAACAAGCAACCATTTTTCCTTTTTCTTGGATACGGTGCGGCGCATTACCCGTTGCAGGCAAGACCTGAAGACATTGCTAAATATCGGGGAACTTATATGAAAGGCTGGGATAAAATAAGAACAGAACGATTGGAAAGACTGAAAAAAATGGGATTAATAGCTGACAGTGTTCAACTTAGCCCACCCAGCAGTAATATCAACAAATTTAGGGGACATCCAAAAGGAGATGAAGAAAGGCGGGCAAAAATTCCGCTTTACCGCCCATGGGATTCTTTAGCAGAACTGGAAAAAGATGAAATGGATTTGGAAATGGCAGTTTTTGCAGCCATGGTTGATAGAATGGATCAAAACATTGGCAGGGTGTTGAGTTATCTGGACCAAAAAGGAATTGCGGAAAATACAATTGTAATTTTTCTGTCCGACAACGGTTCTTGCCCGTATGACAGCAACCGCGATTTTGATTATCCACCGGGAGTTGCAGAAGGATTTCGAACACTGTCTGCCGCCTGGGCAAATGTGGGGAATACGCCTTTCAAATATTTCAAGCAATATGGTCACGAGGGCGGTGCCAACACCCATTTTATTTTACGTTGGCCCAAACAGGTTGAACCCGGTCAAATTACACATCAAACGGGGCATATTATCGACGTTGCACCTACCCTGCTCGAAGCTGCCGGCATTCAATACCCTGTGCAACTTGGAGAAATAAAACCACAACCTTTGCAGGGAAGTTCATTGATGCCAATTTTGGAAGGCAAAGAACGAAAGGAACCGGATTTTTATATTTCAGGTTGGACAGATAAATTCAGGATGTTCCGTCAAAAAGAATGGAAAATTGTAAAACTGAATGGAGAAGACTGGGAATTATATAATTTAAAAGAAGACCCCACCGAAATCAACGATTTAGCCGCCGAAAATCCTGATAAAGTAAAAGAACTGGTAACCAATTATGAAACGAAGAAACTGGAATTGGAAGAAGCAGCAAAGTGAAATGATGATAATCATTTGAAAGCATCTTCGATACTTGATACTATAAATCTTGATACTTGATACTATTAATCCTGATTCTCAGAATCTATTATCTTAAATAATATGAAAATCCTTCACACCTCCGATTGGCACCTTGGAAAGCGACTTGAAAACTTTTCGCGAATGGAAGAACAGCAGGCCGTTCTATCAGAGATCTGCGAAATTGCCGATAACGAACAGGTAGATGCAGTGCTTGTTGCCGGCGATTTATTCGACTCGTTTAATCCACCAACCGAAGCAATCGACCTTTTTTATAAAACACTAAAACAGCTTACCAACGGCGGGCGACGACCCGTAATTGCGATTGCCGGAAACCACGATTCGCCCGACCGCATTGAAGCTCCCGACCCACTGGCCCGGGAATGCGGGATAATTTTTACAGGTTATCCAAATTCAGTTGTACCTGAATTTGAACTGGAAACGGGATTAAAAATTTTGAATTCTGAGGAAGGTTTTCTTGAAATTCAACTTCCCGAAAACAAAACCCCAATTCGGATTTTGCTTACGCCTTACGCCAACGAAATCAGATTAAAGACTGCCCTTGGATATGAAAACAGTGAAGAAGAACTGAGAAAAATACTACAGCAAAACTGGAGCGATTTGGCAGAGAAATATTGCGACAATCAAGGCGTCAATCTACTTGTCAGCCACCTTTTTGTTGTTGAAAAAGGTGGCGAAATACCCGAAGAACCTGCCGATGAAAAACCCATTTTGCATGTTGGCGGTGTGCAGGTGGTTTATACCGAAAATATCCCCAAACAAATTCAATATACTGCACTTGGTCATCTGCACCGGATGCACCGCGTTGACAAGGAATCAAAAGTTTTTTACAGTGGCAGCCCGCTATCATACAGTTTTGCTGAAGCCAATCAGCAAAAATATGTTTTGATTATTGACGCCAAACCTGGGGAAAAAGTCAAGGTAATTGAAAAACCATTTTTGAAAGGTAAAAAACTGCTGCGATTTAAAGCTCATGGAATGGAAGATGCCCTGAACTGGCTGACCCAAAATCCTGATTGTTTGGTGGAACTAACTTTGGTTACCGACACATTTTTAACCGCACTGGAACGCAAGCAAATTAATGCCGCACACAACGGGATTATAACCATTATTCCGGAAGTTACAAACCCAAGTGAATTTGCGGCAACCGACAAAAAAAGCATCGATTTAAGTAAAAACATAAGCGAACTTTTCCGCGACTATTTCAAACACGCCAAAGGCCAGGAACCCAACGAAGAAATAATGGAACTATTAGCGGAGATTCTTTCGGAAGAGGAAAATTAGGTTTTTCATATTTAAAGAAACACGAAAGCACAAAATGGATTTTAACTAAGGTGAATTGAATGAGCATTGTGAAAAATTAAAGAAATATTGCTATACCTACACTGAAATGCAACATAAAACGAACGTAAAAACTTAAATTTACAAACAAAAATATGATACCAATTCAACTTACAATACAAGGTTTGTACTCGTACCAAAAGAAACAAACCATTGATTTTAGGACGCTAACCGAAGCAAATTTGTTTGGTATTTTTGGTTCAGTGGGAAGTGGAAAGTCGTCGGTTTTAGAGGCAATAACTTTTGCACTTTATGGCAAAACCGACCGCCTCAACCTTTCGGGCGACAACCGCAATTATAACATGATGAACCTAAAATCGAACGAATTACTTATCGATTTCATTTTTGAAACGGGGAAAAATCAAACTGCTTATCGCGCTGTGGTTACCGGGAAAAGAAACAGCAAACAATTTGAAGAGGTAAAAAAATTGGATAGAAATGCTTACAAAAAAATTGAAGGCAATTGGATTCCTATTGAAGCAACCGCACTTGAAAATGCAATTGGATTGAGTTATGAAAATTTTAAACGTACGATTATCATTCCGCAAGGTCAATTTCAGGAGTTTTTGCAGCTGGGTACTAAGGATCGAACACAAATGCTAAGGGAACTTTTCAACCTCGGAAAGTTCGAACTCTATTACAAAACAGTTGCGCTTGAAACGAAAAACAACGAACAAAAACAGCACTTACAAGGCCAATTGCAGCAGTTGGGCGAAATCGACCCAAATCAAATTATCGCAATTGAAACGCAACTCCTTGAACTTAAAAAATCTTTGGAAGAACTCGAAGAAAAATTAAAAAGCCAACAAATTCAGGAGACCCAAATTCAGCAATTATTGGAGCTGACAAAAAAATTGGAAGTGGCAAAAACAATGCTTGAAAACCTGCAAAAACAAGAACCCCACTTTATTCAATTGGAAAAGACCACACTTCAATACGAAAAATGTGTACTGCAATTTAAAAACCTCTTGGATTCACTGGAAACAAGCACAAAAAAGGTTGTTGACAAAACAAAACAGATTGAAAACGACACTCAAAAACTGGAAAAAGAAGAAGTCGAAATTGGCAAAAACGAAACCAATTTAAACAAAATAAAACCTGCCTACGAAACTCGGGAAATATTAAAAAAACGAGCGGAGGAATTGGGAAAACTGATTCAAATTAAAAACTTGGACACAACAATTGTAGGAGAAAATGAACGGCTTTTAAATGGCAACAAGCATGTAATTGAAACAACTGGAAAAGTTGAAAAATTAACGACAGAAAAACAAAAACTAAGCAATCAAATTAAATCACAAAAAGCCGATTTGCCCGATTTGGCAGCACTTTCAAAAATAAAAACCTGGCACATAGAAAAACAAAACTTCAACAAAAAAGCCGTTGAGATTGATTCAGATTTGAACAAATTAAAGTTGGAAACCGATAAATTATCACATTCTACAAACAACATTTTAAACGCCCCAATTTTTGATGAATTGGCGAACAAAACTGAGTTTGCAGAAACATTGATTTTTGCACAATCGAAAATTGATTCCTTAAAAACAGTCCTTAAAAAATTGGATTCAGAAGCTGACCATTTGCGTGTAAAAGCGCAGTTAGAAAAATATGCAGCCGATTTATCCGACGGTTTGCCTTGTCCGTTGTGCGGGTCAATCCACCACCCCGAAATTTATAGTGTTGCTGATATTAGTCAGGAGCAGAGCAAAATTTCCAATGAAAAATTGAGTTTGGAAAAACAAATTGAAAAATGGAACGAAACCATTTTGGCATTGAAAGATTTGAACATTCAACTGAATCTCAAAACTGGTATTTTAAACGATTGGAAACTTAAATTAACTGAATACAAAAAACGCGAAGCAGAACACCAATCACTTTTCACTTGGCCGGAATATGCTGAAATGGAGAAAGTTGAAAGAGCTTTCAAAATGGCAGAAATCCAACAAAAACAAATAAAACTGTTGGAAACCAATTTGGAAAAACTAAGCGATGAACTTGAAAAGGCAATCAAAACCAAAGAGATTTATCAAACCGAATTAGAAAAAATAAGGACACAAATCACCATTCACCAAACCGAAAACAAAACTTTGTTGGAACAACTAAAAATGGTTTCGGTAGAAGACTATTCAAATAAAACAGCTTCGGAAATCGAAAAAGAGAGAAACGCACTCTTGCAGCAATTTTCGACTTTGGAAAAACAATTCAACGAAATTTCAGGAAAACTTACCGAATTAAGAAAAAGCAAAGACACGCTTTCGGGCATTTTGAGCGCCAATCGGGAAGCATTGAAATTGGAAAAAGAAAACAACGAAACATTGAAAATTCAATTGAATACTCAATTGGAAAAATCGGATTACACAAATGTGGATGAAGTAAAAACAGTCCTTTTACAAGCAGTTGACCTCGATAGCAATAAAAAGAAAATCACTGATTTCAAACAAAACTTATCACTGGCAAAATCGCGTTTTAGCGAGATTAAAACAGAAATGGGCGACCGTGCTTACAATGCGGAAACACATCAAAAATTGCTGGATGAAAATAAGGAAAGCAAAGAACTTCAAAACACAAAAAACCAGGAAAAAGGAAAAGCGGAAGAATGGCTAAAAAAGCTGGAAAAAGACCTGGAAAATCAGGCCGTTTTGAGGCAACAAATGGAAAAAATTGAACTGCGTGGACAAAACATCAAAACCATGAAATCGCTGTTTACAGCCAGTGGATTTGTTAATTATATTTCATCGGTTTACCTGCAAAACCT
>JBBQPP010000039.1:0-14824 GCA_038217255.1 Bacteroidales bacterium
ATTGAAAGCCCATTGTTCGTTTCCGAAGGTTTTCTTTTTAATGATCCGGCAGGTCAGTGGGATTTTAATACAATTGGGAAATGAAACAGGAAATTAAAGGATTGACACTGAATGACCACTTTTCCCGGTTATCCGATTTACCGGAATATTGCAAATTGGCTATTGAAACCCAAACCGAACCCGAATGGAAATTGGATATTTATTATTTTATTCTTGATTTTATTGACGATTCGGAAGTAATCATTCAAAAAACTTCCGGTACAACCGGCGAAAGCAAAACCATTGAACTTCCTAAAGCTGCGATGATTTCATCAGCAAAAAATACGATTGACTTTTTTGGTTTAAAGGAAAACGACGTTGCCGTACTTTGTCTTCCTGTTCAATATATTGCCGGCAAAATGATGATAGTGAGAGCGCTTATTGCCCGACTGAATCTCAAACTTATCCAACCCTCCGGCACCCCTGATTTTACTGAATTGGGGAATATCGATTTTTGCGCGATGGTTCCAATGCAGGCAACAAATATGCTGGAACAAAATAATTGGCCAAATATTAAAACACTCATTCTTGGTGGCGCGGAAACCAGTTCGGAACTTTTTGAAAAACTGCAAAAAGTAAAAACCGAAGTTTTTGAAACCTACGGAATGGCTGAAACCTGTTCGCATGTGGCATTAAAACGGATAAACGGAAAACGGGCGCAAACCGCTTTTACCGGATTGCCCGAAATACAACTTTCAACCAATGAAATAAATTGTTTGGTTATTGATGCACTATATCTTTCCCAAAAAATAACAACGAACGACAGGGTTGAAATGACCGGAAAAAACCAGTTCAAATGGCTCGGCCGGATTGATAATGTCATCAATTCAGGTGGGATTAAAATTCAGCCCGAAATTTTAGAGAAAAAGATTGAAGAAATCCTTCAAAAACCCTGTGTTATTTTAAGCGAACCGGATGAAATTTTAGGACAAAAAGTGGTGCTGATAGTTGAAACCGCAGAACCCGAAAATCCAAATCAAATTCTGGAAAAACTGGCTCCCTTTTTTGATAATAAAACAATGCCAAAAGCGGTTAGATTTATTGATTCGCTGCCACGAAATAAATCATTTAAGATTGATAGAGAGGGGTTAAAGGGCAGGGATCAGGAGAATCCTTTCTCCTGATTTTCAGTGAATTTTTCACACCAGTCAACTAATCACGGACTTAGGAAAGTCCGTGTCCCTTCGAGCCCCATAAAAATAACTGGACTTCTCCTCTTTTACGTCAAACGTGAAAATCTCGGAATCTCTGGTTTTGTAAAAGACAGAAAGTAACCCAATATCGCCGGCACAGAAAAGGCTGTGGGCACTCATCACAAAAATCAGGAAATAAAAAACCGAATGATTAAAAAGGAAAATTATTCCAATTAAAGTAATCAGTTTTACAGCAAACAAAGGTGTTAAAGCGATAAAAGCAAATTGTTTACGGTTGATTACAAACTGGTCGGCTTCGGCATAAAAAATGAATTTTTTCAAATATCCACCAAAATTGACTTTTTTCGCCCCAATAATTTTGAGCGCAATTCCATGTAAAAGTTCATGAATGATTATTAACAGTGAAAACGAAAAAACCAATGCTGCTAAAGAATAATAAAGTGGTTCGGTATAACTTTGAAAAGCCAAAACAATTGAACGCGTAAAAAAGAAAAACCCGATGAGAATCATTACAACCTGGTAAATCATATAAACTTTAATGATTGCGCCACTTTCGGAAAGTTGGTTTATTACAAATTCTTTGATTTGCTGGTGGTTGAGTTGAGCAATCAATTCGTATTTATCGGAATTGCGAAGTTCCTCGATGGACGGATTTTCCATGATTATCTGTTTCGGATGAATTTATACAAATCCAGGATATTAAACAAGTTCAGTATAAATGCAAAAAAAACAGATACTACAATCAAAAATAAATAACCATAAAACCAATTGTCGAATTGAAGCGAAACTTCGGCTAAAACAACGGTAATGCCAACAAAAGCAAATAATCTTAGTAGAAACAGGTAGTTGGGTTTCAGTTTGAAAACCATAACCGCCAGAATAACTTGTACGCCCGCGGTAACAATTTGTGTAAACAAGCTGGCATAAGCCGACCCAAAAGCCTGATAACGTGGAATTAATATTAGATTGAGTGTAACGTTTATTACCATTCCAACAAAGGCCATGATATTTAGCTGTTTTAAACTCCCGTTGGCTGTAAGCAGAGTGCCAAAAACATAGGTAGTTGCAATTCCAATAAAACCAGTCATCAAAATCCCCAATATTTCCGAGGAGTGTTCAGTGTTAGAATGATACAACACATCCATGATTTCGTAATTGTAGAAAATGCTTGAAACGGCAACAACAACCGCGGTTACAAACAAAAACGTAAACGACAATTTTACCATTTGGGCTATGTCTTCGCCATGTTTAATCATTCTGGCAAAAATAGGAAGCAGCAAACCTGCAACAAGCACACCAAACATAGAAACGGCATCGAGCAACCGGAACGCCTGAGCATAAATTCCGGCCTGCTGTTGACCAAGAGGCATGGGCAGCATACGTTCGAGCATCACACCATCAATGCGGTTATAAAACCCCATCAGTAAAATTAGCAAGGCATAAGGATATGATTTCCGAAGAAATGCCATAAAAAATATCGGTCTAAAACGAATGCTGATTTTACCTGATTTGTGCAAAACAATGGCAAAAGTAATAATTGAAGTTAGCAAATATGCTGCTGATTGAGCATATACAAACCACTCGATAGTGAAAAATGATTTGAAATAATCAGAAAAAAGCAAAACACTGCAAATAATTATCATCAGGCTGCGGTCGAGTACCGATAACAAACTGTCGGTGCGGAACAGATGCAACCCACTGATATTTGAACGCAAATAGAGTGTAAACGAAATAAGGAACTGGTTAAAAATGAGGAAGAAAAGCAAGTGTATTTGAACATTTCCATAGCCGATAATTGCTGCCACAGTTAAGCTAAAAACCGCGTAAACAATGGCGAGCATAAATTTCAACCCAACAATATTCGACAAATGCTTTTTTAGTAGAAAATGATGCTGTGCAATGTTTTTATTGTTGAAATTGGTAATACCAAGGTCGAGTAAAATATTTAACAACAGAGAAAAGTTGAACAACGCAAAGTACATTCCGTAGCTTTCATCGCCCACCAGATTTTGTACGTTGCGGTCGATACCAAGAATCCAAAAAGGTTTAATTAAAAGATTGAGGGTCAGTAGTAATATTAGATTGGTAACAAATTTGCGTTTCAAAGCTTGTAATTCAATCAGTTAATGTATTTGGCAGAAAAAAGAAATTGTGTTTTTCAACCGTAGCCTTTTCAATCGGAACCAACTTCTTTTTTTGCAAAACTAACGAAGAATAGCCAAGATTGGTTAAAAGATCGATACATTTTTTTCGGTTGCCATTTTCCCACAATTCGCAATAAATAATTGGTTTATTACTTGCAATTAATTTTTCCGCTCCCTTCAAAACAAAATATTCGAAATTCTCAACGTCGATTTTCATAGCGGTAACCGGCCCTTTGAGTTTCTTCAATTCATCAAATTCATCGAGGCAAATTACTGGAACGTTGTATTTAAAACCGTTGTTTTTTTCTGTGTTTTCGTCGTGAATAACATGGCTCAAACCGTGCATCGGTACATTGTTGATTACAGGCATTACCATTTCAAGGGTTCCCTGTTTTTCGCCTACTGCCACCTGGAATTCTTTTATGTTTTCAAGTTTAAATTTTCTTTTTATCCGCTTCAAAGTATTCATGTTCAGCGTTAATGGTTCAAAAGAAAAGATTGTGCTATTGGGGAAATTCTTTGCAAGATGGTAACTTGTTACGCCAATGTTAGCACCCAAATCGATTATTATCCCACCATCGGGGACAAGTTTCATAAAATGAAAAAAGTCTTTCTCATTTTTGTCCCAACGCAGTTTTATAATAATAAAACGTGCAAAAACATACAGGTAGGTTTTTAGTCCAAGTGTTTTTTGGAGGATATATTTAATGAAAGTCTTCATTTACTTCTAACTTTGGGCGCAAAGATATTAGAAAATAATTTCTATTTTACACCTTCATTATGAGGATTGCCGTAAATACGCGTTTATTGCTAAAAGGGAAACTTGAGGGAATTGGCTGGTTTACCTACGAAACATTAAAACGGATGACCCAAAATCATCCTGAACATGAGTTTATTTTTATATTCGACAGGCCGTTTGATCGCGATTATATTTTTTCCGAAAACGTTACTCCCGTGGTTATTGGCCCACCGGCGCGGCACCCATTGTTGTTTTGGATTTGGTTCGATTTTCGCATCCCAAAAATCCTGAAAAAGTATAAAGCCGATCTTTTTTTATCGCCCGACGGCTATTTATCGTTGCGCACAAAAGTGCCTCAACTGGCGGTTATACACGATATAAATTTTGTACACCGCCCCGATGATTTACCGTGGTTAATTGAAAAGTATTACAACTTCTTTTTCCCAAGATTTGCGAGGATTGCCAAACGGATTGCAACCGTTTCCTTTTATTCAAAAGAAGATATTGCCCGGTCTTTCAAAATCAGTTACGATAAAATCGATGTTGTATATGATGGTATCAACCAGATTTTTGAGCCACTTTCGGAAAAAGAGAAAATTGCGGTACGCAAAAAATATACAGGCGGTGCTGAATACTTTTTGTTTGTCGGTGCGCTTCATCCACGCAAAAATGTAAATGGTTTGCTGAATGCTTTTGATGCATTTAAAACCGATTCAAAAAATAATATCAAGCTGATAATTGTTGGTGGCGAAATGCACAAAACCGGCGATATTTTTGAAACCTACGAAAATATGCGGTATAAAAACGACGTGATTTTTACCGGACGGGTCGCAACTACCGAATTGCACGATATTTTTGGCGCAGCATTGGCACTTACTTTTGTACCCTTTTTCGAAGGATTTGGGATTCCGGTTGTGGAAGCAATGACGGCTGGAGTTCCAGTGATTTGTTCAAATACTACTTCAATACCGGAAGTTGGCGGAAATGCGGTTATTTACGCTGATCCAATGAAAATTGACCAAATTACCGATGCCATGTTAAAACTGGTAAACGACAAAGAATTGAGGCAAGAGCTAATTGAAAAAGGTTTTGAACAGAAAAATAAATTTAGCTGGGACGAAACTGCTCACCTGCTTTGGGAAAGCGTGAAGCGAACGATGCAGTAAAGTCCCTTCAAATTGTTAATCAGAGTATTGAAAAACAAGGAAATAAGGAATGACGAATGTAAAAATGAAAAAGAATTTAGTGTACAGAAACTTTCTGATTTCTTATTCCTTATTGGATATTTTAGATTTAAATCGCAAACATCTTTCACTTTTCCCATTTTTCAAAATTCAAAAATAAGAGAATGGCAACGTGAGATGAAAACCAAATTACTTTCATATTTCAAAGCAAATACTGTTGAAGCAGGGTGCGATGAGGCAGGGCGTGGTTGCCTGGCAGGGCCGGTTTTTGCAGCAGCGGTTATTTTTCCTTCGGATTTTGAAAATGAAATTTTGAATGACTCGAAAATACTGACGAAAAAACAACGGCACGATTTACGCCCAATCATTGAAAAAGAGGCGCTGGCTTGGGCAGTAGAAGCAGTTTCGAATGAAGAGATTGACGAAATAAATATTTTGAATGCATCTTTTTTGGCAATGAACAGGGCAGTTGAACGATTAAACATCCAACCCGAACATTTGCTAATTGACGGCAACAGGTTTCGCACGCAATCAAAAATACCGTTTATGTGCATGATTAAAGGTGATGGGCGGTTCTTTTCCATCGCTGCCGCATCAGTGTTGGCAAAAACCTACCGGGATGATTTTATGGAAAAAATACACGATGAATTCCCGGAGTACAACTGGAAAAAAAATAAAGGTTACCCAACAAAAATGCACCGTGACGCAATCCGAAAATTTGGTGTAACAAGATACCACCGGAAAACGTTCAGACTTTTAAATGAGCAATTAGTACTTGATTTAAAATGAATTCAAATTTTTAAAAAATGAAACGATTTATTTTCACATTGATAACCCTACTCCCAATTCTTGTTTTCAGCCAAAATGATACAGTTTACTATTATGGCGTAAACGGCAAAATCAATAATCCTGTTAAAAAGGACATTATGAAAAGTGTCGATTACCGGAGAAACAAAAAAATAAAAGTTAAAACCTACAAAATCGCCGAAACTGGCTGGCAGTTGGTATATACAGAAAATATAAAAGTAACCAGCGATTCGATTTTTGATATCCGCATGAAAGGAGATGAGTTTTCGGGGAAGTTAACACGGGTTTTTGAGCGTGTTGCCAATGGTTTCAAATTTACCGATTGGATGGGTAAAACCATTAAACGCACCGGGATAACAAAAAGTAAAGTGCCGCTTATTTTTGACGGGACAGTGACTGAAAATTACAATTCTGGGAAAGTAAAATCAATTTCGGAATATAAAAACAACGAACTGATTTCGAATAAATCCTGGAAACCTGATGGCACACCTTTAGCCGACAATATTTTTTACTCTGTTGATACTAAACCCCGTTTTGAACCGGGAATGGGTTTTATTAATCAACAAATCAGACAAGCAATTAAAGATGCCAAATTCGATTTGCTGACAGTTGAAGGAAAAATGGTAGTTGGTCTTGTAATCACAAAAGATGGGAAAATTGGTGGTATACAGATTGTTAAAGGCATTAGCCAAACCCTCAACGGGATTCTTGTGGATGCATTCGGGAAAATTGAAGGCGCCTGGGTTCCGGCAAAATTAAATGGCCAGGATGTGAACTTTTTTCAGATGATTCCAATCAATTTCATTTACAATAAATACAATTTCGATTACCTTGAAATGGACAGGGGGATGATGTATTGGGTGATAAATTAAGTAGTCAAAATTTATTGTAAGACTTTCAAATAAATAATATTGTTGCATTTGATAGTATCATATGATACTATGAAGCTTTTCAAAAATAAAATATCATCTGCTTTTTTGAATTTGCATCGCCATTCCCGAATTTGCTTCAATTTCAAAATCAATGGTTTTACTAGAATTTACCCGTATTTCTTCAATTTTTACTTTTGTTGAAGATTCAGAATCAGGGTCAAATGAATAAACCGTTGCTGTATAATTTGCTCCTGCCTCCAGAAAGTTAAAATCTACATTGCACTTTCTCGGTTGATTTGCAGTTAATGATCCCAAAAACCAGTCGCTTCCCGAACGCCTTGCAATGGTTGCAAATTCCCCGATTTTTCCTTCCATAATTTTTGTTTCATCCCAAACGGTTGGCATAAATTTGTAAAATTCAAGTTCCGGGTGATTTTTAATAAACCCGTCTGAATCGCCGGCGCCTCCTTTTTTCCCGGGCGATCCATCTGGGCGATCGTACCAGTACAAAAACTGCCAAGGGCTGTAAATCATAACTGCTTTTGCAAGTTGCGAAACATGGCCACCCATTTTTTCGGTAACACGGGGTGCGTAATAACAATTTGTATTGTCCCCTGCCCCAGCTAGCATTCGGGTGAAAAGTGTTTTTAAAGTATGTTCGTTCGATGGGCTTTCTTCATCGCCCCGAATACCTTCCTGGGTAAGCAAGTTGGGGTAAGTCCGCGAGAAACCAGTTGGGCGGTATTCATCGTGAATGTCAACCATTATTTCGTTTTCGGCAGCTTTTTTTACGGCTTCGTGCAACCAGCTTGTCCACTCCTGCGTGCCAACCTGCACAAATCCGTATTTTATCCCTTTTATTCCCCATGATTTGTAAAGCGGTAGAATTTCATCGATCTGTTTTTCCAATGCGCGGCGGTTGACATATACAATAATCCCAATTCCTTTTGTTTTGGCGTAATCAATTACCCGTTGCAAATCAAGCGGACCGGGAGACCGTTTTGGGTCAACTGTTATGGTAGTGGCATCCGATGAATCTTCATTTTCAGGTCCATACCAACCAGCATCAAATTCAACATATTGCAATCCATTTTCGGCTGCAAAATCAACACAGGCCAAACCTCCCTGCGTTGTTAAAGTAACTTCGCGGATAACTTTTCCGGGCTTAATCCACGACACATTTTCAATAGCACAAGGGTCATTTAGGTTTTCATAAAAATAATTTTCAGCCAGTAATTCTCCGGCTGATTCTCCAACCATTATAGTTCGCCAGGGAGTTGTATAAGGCAATTTAACAATTGCTTCGCCTTCCAGTATTGCACGCAGTGAATTAACTTTTTCACCGGAAATAAATTTCATACGGGCAAAATCAACAAGTTTTGCTTCACCCAAAGCAAGTGTGCAGTTTTCTGTTTCAATCGTAAGTGGTCTTTCCACAGGTTTTGAAATTGAATTGACTGGGATTTTATGAATTTCGGATTGTGCCCTTTCCGATGCCCAGCAATCGTAATTTTCCCTGAAATTGAATTCGGTAATTTCATTTTGAATGTGAAGGGTTTCATTTGCAGCAAGTGGTAAAAATGAGTAATTAAAAGCTACGCCTTCATTATAAACCCTGAAAGTAATGTCAAATTCCCTTCCTGTCGAATTTTTTTCTTTTAACCGGATAGTTGTTTGGTTATAATTGTCTTTGATTTCAGAACGCTCGCCATACACAGGGTTCCAGCTCTGGTTAACTTCCATTTCTGTAACCGAAACAATTTTGAGGTTATTACCAAATTCCTGATTCCCTTCAAACTGAAAACCCATTTTTGAATTTTTGATGACTACAGAATCTTCAAATTCTACTGTGTAATAAATAGCTGAAGAGTCACTTATTCCAAAACTGACTTGGATTTTGCCATCGGGGCTTTGCACTTTTATTTTTTCTGCTTTACTACAGGAAAATAACACAACCGAAAGCATAATCACGCTAATTGTTAATGTCTTGTTTCTCATATCTAAAAATCTACATGTCTGTTTTAATGCCTAAATATCACAAAAACAAACCACATAAAACAATGCTTCAGCCCAAAAAAACTACTTTTGCGTATTGGGAAACCAATACATTTTCAAAATGAACAATCGATACGATTTTATAATAGTTGGTGCCGGTCCTGCCGGCATTTTTACTGCCTACGAGTTAATAAAAAACAAGCCTGAGTTAAAGAATCTATTTCACCAAAACCTTTGATGACAAAGTGCGCACTTTTTGCTCAAATCCGGGTGGTTTTGTTTCTTCGGAGTATTACGACAACAACCTGGCGGTAGTAAACGGGCACAGTTACAAAGACCTGAAAAGTAACAACACAAATTTCGCCCTCCTTGTTTCCCAAAGATTTACCGAGCCGTTTAATTCACCAATCGAATTTGGCCGACATGTTGCCGACATGGCAAATATGTTAACGCAACATAAAATCCTTGTTCAACGTTTTGGCGATTTGGTGCGCGGCCGAAGAACAACGCCCGAACGCCTTTTCAGAAATATTCTACTCCAACAAAATAAAGGTGAACAGCGGATTTCAGACTGATACAATTAAAAACCTGTATGTTGGCGGCGACGGTGCCGGGATTACCCGCGGACTGATGCAAGCCTCTGTAAATGGGGTTTTGATTGCGAGGGAGATTTTGAAAGGGGTGAATTGAAAGCTTTTGGAAATTTTGAGCCGCGAATTGATTGCTGATTTGGGGAAGGGGGTTTGGTAAACGCTAATTTGGTTACAAGTCCAACGCCGTGGCGTTGCAGTCGCACTCCCAAAAGTTTATACAATAATCTAACACCGTGGCGTTGTTTGCCGTGTATTATAATCTTTTAGGATAATTTTTTTGGTTTTTAGAATAGCAAGAAAAACGTAGTTTTTGGATTATTGTGTAACAAATGTGTTGTAAAATCCACAACCGAGTATCGGTTGGATTCTTTATCAAATAAACAACAATCCCACGGTTACTCTTATCATTTTCCTAATCAGCCTGAAATAATTCCACGATAGTTCAATCCTAAATCAAAACGGTTATCTTTGCGCTGATTTTTAAGGATTTAAAAAAATATGGCACATAAAGCAGGTTTTGTAAATATTATAGGAAATCCCAACGTGGGTAAATCGACAATAATGAACGCGTTGGTAGGCGAAAAAATATCAATTATTACACAGAAGATGCAGACTACCCGGCACAGGATTAAAGGTATTGTGAGTGGCGAGGATTTTCAGATTGTGTATTCCGATACGCCCGGGATTTTAAAACCCAACTACAAATTGCAGGAAACAATGATGAAATTCGTCGATTCGGCACTGATTGATGCCGACGTAATTTTGTTTGTTACCGACGTAATTGAAACTCCCGGCAAAAATCCAGATTACATTGAAAAAGTACGCAAATCGAATATGCCGGTTATCGTTCTGATCAACAAAATAGATTTATCGAACCAGGAAAATGTATTGAAACTGTTTGATTACTGGACAAATATATTTCCTGGCGCCATTGTTTTCCCAATTTCGGCAAAGGAAAAATTTAATATCGAATCAATTTTCGATCGCATATTGGAATTGCTGCCCGAAGCACCGGCCTATTTCGACAAAAACGAATTGACCGACCGAAATGAGCGTTTTTTTATTCAGGAAATAATCCGCGAAAAAATATTGTTCCACTACCAAAAAGAGATTCCTTATTCGGTGGAAGTCGAAGTTGAGGAGTTTAAGGAAACCGAGAAAATAATAAATGTTCGGTGCATTATACATGTTGAACGCGATAGTCAAAAAGGAATAATTATAGGTCACAAAGGCGAAATGTTAAAACGTGTGGGAACCGAAGCCCGAAAAGATGCCGAGGAATTCTTCAACAAGAAAATATTTATGGAATTGTATGTAAAAGTTGCAAAAGACTGGCGCGAAAAAGACAAGCAACTGAAGAATTTTGGGTATGATGCCATTTAGAGGCCTCCCCCAACCCCTCCAAAGGAGGGGAGTAAAGAATGTAGCTAAAATTCAAAAAAAGAGATAAAAATTCAAAATAATAAACCTATTAGTTTTTAAAACTTTCCCCCTTCGGGGGAATTAGAAGGGGGCTTTAATTATGAGCAGCAAAATAGTAGCAATAGTAGGACGGCCAAACGTAGGAAAATCAACATTATTTAACCGTTTGGTGGAACAAAGGAAAGCAATAGTTGATGAAACAGCGGGCGTTACCCGCGACAGGAATTATGGAAAAGGCGAGTGGAATGGCGTTGAATTTTCTGTAATCGACACAGGTGGATATGTGGTAAATTCAGATGATGTGTTTGAAGCTGAAATCAATAAACAGGTGCACCTGGCTATCGATGAGGCTGATGTAATTTTATTCATAGTTGATGTAGAACTCGGTATAACCGACCTTGATGATGCTGTTGCCGCCATTTTGCGCAAAGGAAAAAAACCCGTGGTGGTTGTTGTGAACAAAGTGGATAACAACACCCGTATTTTAGATGCTCAGGAATTTTACAGTCTGGGTTTGGGCGAAATTTACTGCGTTTCATCGATGACCGGAAGCGGAACCGGGGAAATGCTTGATACAATGGTTGAACTTCTGCCAAAAACAGAAAATATTGACGAAGAATCAGAATTGCCTCATTTGTCGGTAGTTGGCCGGCCAAATGTTGGAAAATCGTCGTTTGTGAATGCACTGATTGGCGTTGAGCGGAACATTGTAACCGAAATTGCAGGTACCACACGGGATTCAATTCATACAAGGTTCAACAAATTTGGTCACGACTTTATGATTGTTGACACCGCCGGATTGCGAAAAAGGGCAAAAGTACAGGAAGACCTTGAATTTTATTCGGTTTTGCGTTCGGTGCGTACAATTGAAAGCTCTGATGTTTGTCTGTTATTGATTGATGCGGAACGGGGCATTGAAGCGCAGGATGTTACCATTTTTAGCATGATTTTAAAAAACAAAAAAGGGGTGGTTATTTTGGTAAACAAGTGGGATTTAATTGAAAAAGATACCCACTCAACAAAAAAATTCACGGAAGAAATAAAGGAGAAAATAGCGCCTTTTGTTGATGTGCCAATCCTTTTCATTTCGGCATTGACAAAACAACGGGTGCACAAGGCTTTGGAGACGGCGATTGAAGTTTATAACCGACGTCAGCAAAAAATTAAAACTTCGGAGTTAAATGAATTATTGATTGAAGCCATAGAAAAACAAAGCCCACCATCAATTAAGGGAAAATATATCAAAATTAAATATGTTACGCAGTTGCCATCGCAAACCCCGTCTTTTGCGTTTTTTGCCAACCTGCCACAATATATAAAAGAGCCGTATAAGCGGTATCTCGAAAACCAAATCCGCGAGCATTTTAATTTTACAGGGGTACCAATCCAGATTTATTTCAGGCAAAAGTAAAGCAGTTGCATGCTTTTTAATTCGCTCATATTTGTTGCATTTGCAATCATTTTTTTCCTGATTTCAAAAATTATCGGGAAAAACGTAAAAGGGCGTTTAATTTGGCTCACCACTGCATCCTTCTTTTTTTATGGTTGGTGGGATTGGCGGTTTTTGTCGCTGATTTTAATTAGCGGGCTTATTGATTACTTTGCTGCGCTGGGTATTTCCCGCTATCCGGGTCGCAAAAAAATACTGCTGATTTTATCGATTGTTGCCAACGTTGGTTCGTTGTCGTTGTTTAAATATTCAGGTTTTATTGCCGAAAATATTGATAAATTATTTGGCTTACATGGCAGTTTTTCTTTGGCTGCCAATATTCCTGAGTTTTTCCTTATTACTCCAGTCGGCATTAGTTTTTACACATTTCAAAGTATGAGTTACACTTTTGATGTGTATCGAAACAAATTAAAACCTACCAAAAATATCCTTCAGTTTTTTGCATATCTGTCAATGTTCCCGCAGTTAGTGGCCGGGCCAATTGTTAGGGCTGAAAACATGTTGCCACAAATGTTAAAAGTTAACCGGGTAACAAAAGAAAAACAGTGGGATGGGTTTCAATTGATTGTACGTGGGTATTTCAAAAAAATGGTGATAGCCGACAATCTGGCACCACTTGTCATGGCGGCTTTTAGCGCACCCGAACTCAATTCATCGGCAATGTTTTGGTGGGGCGCAATCATTGCGTTTGCATTTCAAATATATTGTGATTTTGCCGGATATAGCGATATTGCGCGCGGTTTGGCGCTTTGGATGGGATATGATTTCCCCGATAATTTTAATCATCCTTACATTTCAACTTCAATCCGTGAGTTTTGGGAACGCTGGCACATTTCACTTTCTACATGGTTTCGCGACTACCTTTACATTCCTCTGGGTGGAAACCGGAAAGGAAAATTCAGGACTTATATCAATCTTTGGATTACCATGCTTGTTTCGGGTTTGTGGCACGGTGCCGCGTGGACTTTTGTTGTCTGGGGCGCGGTGCACGCTTTTTTTGCATCGGCTGAACGGTTTACCGGGTGGCCCGAAAAATTAGGAAAAAGTTCGGTTGCACGATTTGCAGGTTGGTTTTTTGTAAGCATTCAGGTACTTGTTGCCTGGGTATTTTTCAGGTCCGAAACAATAGGGCAGGCATGGGATATTTTGAAAGTCATGTTTTCATTTCAGGGCCCGTTGAGTTTTGGCTGGGGTTTTGACGCATCGATTTTTATTTCGATAATAATTTTGCGTGAACTGTTTGCAGCACTTCATTTCGATGAAAAACTGAAAGGAAAGCATCCGATTGTTGAAATGGTTTTTTATGCGGTTTTAATTGCAGCAATTGTGTTTTTCAGGGGAGCGGGAAGCGAGTTTATCTATTTTCAATTTTAAAAAATGAAAGTGAAACCAAATATATGGATTACGTTGGCGCTGGCAGCAACATTGGTTACTGCGCTTAGTTTCGTGCTGCCAAAAGATGCCGAAAAGTATTTGGGCGAACTATTCTGGACCCGTAAAACATTTGCCCCGGCAAAATATAATGTAGTTTTAATGGGCGATTCCAGGGTTTACCGTGGTGTGTCGCCCGAAATTATGGAAACACATTTAACCGGAATGAAAGTGCTGAATTTTGCCTACTCAAATGGTGGATTGAACCCGACAATGTTTGATGCAGCAGAAAAAAAACTGGCTCAAAACGACAAACCCAAAATTATTGTACTGGGTATTTCGGCAAATGCTATTACAGGTTATTCCGCAGGAAACCAGCAATATGAGCAGGAATTGAACCGTCCGCGTGAAGAAATTTTTGAACGGATTTATCTTAACCCACTTCGTTACTGGTTTTCGGCAACTTCGCCTGAAAAGTTAAAAAATCATTTTTCGGAAAAGAAAGAAACTGCATTTTACCGAAACGAATATTTTATGAATGGTTATGTTGAATCGGAAAAAATCCCAATGGATACAATGGAAGCAATCCCATCATATACAAAGGATTATACCAACTATAAAGTTACACCTGAAAATCTTCAGGTTCTTTTTAATCAGGTTAGAGCGTGGACAGATGCGGGAATTAAAGTAGTTGGTTTTGTCCCACCCGTTTCGCAACCCATGCAAATGCTGGAGGATACTTTGGGATTATTCGATGAAACTGCAATAAAAGCAGGTTTTGAAAAGGCTTCGGGGCATTGGATCGATATTAATCCTAATAAATATAAAACCTACGATGGAAGTCATTTAACCATTGAATCGGCAAAGGAACTTTCTGATAAAATTGGGTTTTTTTTAAAGCAATTTGAGCAATAACAGTCTGTTAATAATGCAAATAAAGGGTTGAAATATTGAAGGTTTTAATGCTGAAGGCATGGAATTATTATAGAAAAATATGATGTGATTTTCATAAAATACCGAAGGTATGATAGGATTATTCCACCACCTCGCGGGT
>JBBQPP010000040.1:0-14587 GCA_038217255.1 Bacteroidales bacterium
ACAAGTGTTGTAATATTTGGCTCCCATGGTTCAACTTTCTGGTTGTAAAAATCATCGTAAGCAACTTCTGAGTTGTAGTATTCATCAGCTAATCCCGCAAAACCGTGACCAAATTCGTGTACAAAAACCTCTTTTGTCAAATCGTTGTCGGCCGTGCAAACCGACAAAAAATTATAAAACCCGCCGCCCCCATATCTTTCGGCATTCACTAAAATATAAATATGGTCGTACGGAACATTTGCTGCTGCATCCAAAATCGGGCGCATGTCACTGGTTGTCAGGTAGCGCGAAACGTCGAAAGTGTAAAAAGTGGAATTGAAGCAAGTGTTTTTGTAAACATGTTCGCCGGGAATATCGGTTCCCGATTCTAATGAAGGAGTTAACACTGCCGAAACATTAAATTTTTCCTTTTCCGATTTAAATGGTTCTTCATCAAAAAGATATTGAGTAACCCGTTTGGCATCTTCTTTAAATTTATCCATTTCCGATACGGTGTAACCTTCTGCCAAAATCACAATATCAACTTTGTTTTCAGGCTTTCCATTATTGAGAACCTCAAATGTTTCGAATTGGATTGGAGATTCGTCCAGAATAAAATAATTGTCAGGGTTGATAGAAGTTGTGTAAATATTTTTAAAAATCCCGTCCCTTTGTCGCGAATCAATATCGAGCCTTATTTTTCGTTTTGGAAAAGGGAAAATAGCTGCCTGATAAAAAGTTTTGTCGATTTCATTTGCCTCGGCTGTTGATTGCCATTCTTCAAAAAGGGTACTGAAACCTTTTGCAAACAGAAGGCTGTCCGATTTTTCATCAAACACCCGAAAACGATAATTCCCATAATTAAATGGATCAACCAAGTTCTTTTTCGATCCGGCCCAAAACTTTTCTTTTTTAATTTGTTCAGGATAAACCTTTTCTGTTGAACTATTTCCTCCTAATAAAAAATCAAAACGCATAGATTTGTTCACAAAATAGTGATTGAAATTAATCTGAGAAAACGAAACCACTGGCAAAATCAGGAGAATAAGGAGAATCTTAAGGTTCATATCGAAAGCATTTGTTATTTTTGACCGAAAGTTATAAATATTGATTAAACACCATGGATATTCTTTTTAAATTTTTAGTGAAATACTTTCGTGGAATAGCTTTCTCCGAAGAATTTATTAAACCCTTAGCGGCCATCATCTGTGTCGTTATTATTATTTCTGTTGCTTGGCTGGCGCATTATTTAACGCGACGGATTTTAATTATTATTGTTTCAAAAATCGCCAAACGAACAAAAACAACCTGGGATGATATTTTACTTCAAAAAAAAGTTTTTAGTGGAATCGCTCATTTCGTGCCGGTTTTCATATTGTACTATACAGCCGATTTTTCCTATCCCGATTTGCATAGGCCTCTGTCCGAATTGAGCGAAGCTGCCCTGGCAGCATTGTCCAACGATTATTATTTTGGGTTGACTGCATTTCTGACTAAGATTTCCAAATTATATTTCATAACGGTCATCATTTTTGTGGTCAATTCGCTGTTAAACTCAATACGGGGAATTTACGACACTACTGAGTATTCACATCACCGGCCCATAAAAGGATACATTCAGCTGATGAAAATTCTCTTTTTTTTCCTGATGGGTATACTGCTCATTTCGGTTTTGTTGGGCCGCGATCCAACCGTATTGTTAGCCGGTTTGGGCGCAATGGCTGCCGTGTTAATATTGGTGTTCCGAGATACCATATTGGGTTTTGTGGCTTCAATTCAGCTTTCGGCAAACGAAATGGTACAAATAGGCGACTGGATCGAAATGAAAAGCCATGGTGCCGACGGAGATGTAATCGACATTACATTAAACACGGTGAAAGTTCAGAATTGGGATAAAACCATTTCTACCATTCCAACTTATGCCTTAGTTTCGGAGTCGTTTAACAATTGGAAGGGAATGGAAGAAGCGGGCGGAAGACGTATCAAACGATCGGTTTACATCGACATGAGCAGCATCCGCTTTTGCGATGAAGCCATGCTGAATCGTTTTGAACGGTTTGATCTGATACGCGATTACGTAAAGGAAAAAGAGGAAGAAGTCTGCAAATTCAATAAAAACAGAAACATTACGGAGGAAGATCGGATAAGCGGACGGAGACAAACCAACGTTGGGATTTTCAGAAAATACTTAGAGGTCTATTTGCATCAACATCCAATGGTTAGTAAAAACCTGACTTTTCTCGTACGTCAGCTTCAACCAACTTCAACTGGGTTACCCATAGAAATTTATGTGTTTTCCACGAGCACAGCCTGGGCGGCTTACGAAGCAGTGCAATCTGATATTTTTGACCATGTTTTAGCCGTAATTCCCGAGTTTGAATTAAAAGTCTTTCAGCAACCTTCAGGCGCTGATATTTCTAATCTCGTAAAAAAAGCATAATTATAGTTGTAATTTGCCGTAGGTGACTGAATTACAATATATTACAAATTGCCCTATTGTTTGGGAATTTTAATTAGAATTTATAGTTTTTTCATACTTTTGCATTGAAATTTTAAAGAAATGAAAAAGAACGATTATTTGGAACAAGCAGCCGAAATTGACGCGCTGGATCAAAAAATCCTGAAATTAATTACAAAAAATGCCCGTATTCCTTTTTTAGAAGTTGCACGTGAATGCGGTGTTTCCGGAGCTGCAATCCATCAAAGGGTTCAACGACTTTTTAATATTGGAGTTGTTGAAGGGAGTGAATTTGTTGTAAGTCCGCAGAAACTTGGTTACAACACATGCGCTTATATGGGGATTTATTTAGACAAAGCGAAATATCACACAACAGTAGCTGAAGCATTAAGAAAAATCCCTGAAATTGTTGAATGTCATTACACTACCGGACAATATGCCATTTTTATTAAAATTCAAACCAAAAACAACATACACCTTAAACAGATAATTGATAACGAATTACAAGAAATTGAAGGGATTTCACGAACTGAAACATTTATTTCGCTTGAAATGGATTTTAAACGGCAAGTGCCGATTAAATGAAAGAATGAGACTGGTAAACATTACTGGCTTTATTTTTTATACCAACTTGCATACATTTCATACGCATTTGCAATCCTGATTATTTCGCCCTCTAAAAGTTCCTTGCTAATTTCCTTTATTTTTTTTGCCGGGATTCCACCATAAACACAGCCCGATTCAACATTTGTACCTTTTGTTACCACCGAACCTGCTGCAATTATCGTATTGCTTTCAACAACAACATTATCCAAAACTACCGCATTCATGCCAATCATCACATTATCATGAATTGTGCAACCATGGACAATTGCACCATGTGCCACAGTTACGTTATTGCCGATATTAGTTGGCGATTTTTTGTAAGTGGCATGTACCACAACATTATCTTGTATGTTGGTATTGTTCCCGATTTTAATGTAATGCACGTCGCCCCTCAAAACTGCGTTGTACCAAATACTGCAATTATTGCCTATTTCAACATCGCCAATAATTGTTGCTGTTTCAGCCAAAAAGCAATTTTCCCCGATCTTTGGAGTCTTTCCGTTCAATGTTTTTACTAAAGCCACTATGTATATTTATTTTAAATTAGTTCAAATATATGAAAACACATAAATAATTGGATACGTCAATACTTACTTGTTAAATAATGGTTATTTTTGGGACTTTGAATTTTGAAAATTAATTCAAGTTTATTCGGTTTCGAAATTATAAAATGCTGATTTTGAAATCGTTTCTATTTTAAATAGAAAACACATTAAATAAAAAAGTAAATCAATGAAGGATGCAAAAGTAATAGAACTGGAAGAAGTAGCCATTCGGTTTTCCGGTGATTCAGGAGATGGAATGCAGCTTACCGGTACATTGTTTTCGAATGCCAGCGCCCTGTTTGGGAATGACATTTCAACTTTTCCCGACTACCCGTCCGAAATCAGGGCACCACAAGGAACTGTAGGAGGTATTTCAGGTTTTCAGGTGCAGTTTGGTAAAAAACTGGTTAATACCCCTGGAGATTATGCTAATGTTTTAATCGCCATGAATCCGGCTGCTTTGAAAGCTAATGCTGAATTTATGAATCCGGGTGGTACAATTATTTATGATTCGGATACTTTTGATGAAAAACATTTGACAAAAGCAAATTATAAAACCGATGATCCTTTTGCTGAATGCAATTTAAATGACTATTTTAAGATTGCAGTGCCAATTACAACCCTTACAAAAGAAAGCTTAAAAGATTTTGGCCTTGACAATAAAAGTGTTCTTCGAAGTAAGAATATGTTGGCATTAGGATTGATTTGCTGGATGTTTAACCGGCCAATGGAATACATTGAAAAGTATATTAAAACAAAATTTGGGCGAAAACCTGGTGTTGCTGAAGCGAATATTAAAGTATTGCATGATGGTTATAATTATGGCATGAACTTGCAGCACATGGCTCCATCTTACATTGTGCACCCTGCAAACATCGAAAACGGAACATATCGGAATATAAACGGTAACTACGCAACTGCGTGGGGATTTTTGGCTGCTGCGGAAAAAGCAGGGTTGGAACTCTTTCTTGGCTCTTATCCAATTACACCGGCTACCGATATTTTACAGGCACTATCAGAACGAAAGGATTTGGGCGTGAAAACATTTCAGGCTGAAGATGAAATTGCCGGGATTACTTCGGCAATCGGTGCTGCTTTTGCCGGTGATTTGGCAGTTACTAGCACATCGGGGCCGGGATTGGCGCTAAAATCAGAAGCAATTGGTTTGGCTGTTATGGCCGAACTTCCGTTGGTAATAGTAAATGTTCAACGCGGAGGACCCTCAACCGGGCTTCCCACAAAAACTGAACAGTCAGATTTACTGCAAGCTTTGTACGGCAGAAACGGCGAAAGTCCTGTTGTGGTTTTGGCGGCAAGTACTCCTTCCGATTGTTTCTGGTATGCATATATGGCTTCAAAAATTGCATTGGAACGAATGGTGCCTGTTATATTGATGACCGATGGATTTTTGGGCAACGGTAGTGAACCATGGAAAATCCCCGTAATGGCTGATCTCCCAACAATAACGCCGCGCATCGCAAAAGATGCAGCAACTTTTAAACCATACGGTCGCGATGCGGCAACATTGGCGAGAGAGTGGGCGATTCCAGGGATTCCGGGTTTTGAACACCGGATTGGCGGGCTTGAAAAAAACGAAGCAGGAATAGTGAATCATGATCCTGATAATCATCAGCGCAATTGCGAAATACGCGAACAAAAAGTGCAAAGAGTAGTTGATTTGGTTCCCGATCTTGAAGTTTGTGGCGATGACGATGGCGATGTGCTTGTTGTTGGCTGGGGAGGAACTTATGGTCACTTAATCAGTGCAGTACGCGAACTTAGGCAAGAAGGCAAAAATGTTTCACTTGCACATTTCAATTACATAAAACCGATTCCTAAAAACACTGCTGCTGTTTTTGGCGGATTCAAAAAAATCATCGTTTGCGAACTCAACCTTGGGCAATTTGCAAGTTATTTGCGTAACGAGTTGCCTCAGTTTTCCTATCATAAGTTGAACAAACTGAAAGGGCTGCCATTCACGGTAAATGAGATTAAAGATAGTGTTAACAAATTATTGGGGGAATAAAAAATGGCTGAATTAAATTATACTGTAAAAGATTTTAAAAGCGAAAACGAAGTTCGCTGGTGTCCGGGTTGTGGCGACTATGCAATTATGAACGCCGTGCAACGGACAATGGCAGGAATGGGGATTCCCCATGAAAAATATGCTGTTATTTCGGGTATCGGTTGTTCTTCCCGGTTTCCTTATTATATGAGTACTTATGGTTTCCATACAATCCATGGAAGGGCAACTGCTGTGGCTTCGGGCGTAAAACTAGCCAACCCTGAGCTGAATGTCTGGGTTATTACGGGTGACGGCGATGCATTGGCAATTGGTGGAAACCACTTTATCCATTTAATACGCAGAAATATCGATATAAACCTTATTTTGTTTAACAACCGAATTTATGGATTGACAAAAGGGCAATATTCGCCAACTTCCGACCGAGGTTTTAAAACAAAAACTTCACCGTTTGGGACAATTGAAGATCCGTTTGTTCCCGGTCAATTGGTTATTGGTGCTAGGGGTTCGTTTTTTGCCCGTTCCATTGATGGGAACATGAAACTAAGCCAATCGGTTTTTGAAGCGGCGGCAAAACACAAAGGAACTTCGGCAGTTGAGGTTTTGCAAAATTGTGTGATTTTTAACAATGGAATCCACGATATGATAACAGATCCTGTTCACAAAGCCGATCGTCAGTTGATTCTTGAACATGGCAAACCAATGCTTTTTGGCAACGAAAACGAAAAGGGTATTATATTCGACAAAGGCAAATTGAAAGTTGCGGTTATTGGCGAAAATGGAGTTACCATTGACGATATCCTTGTTCATGATGCAACTGATGCAGATCCTTCTTTGCACATGTCCCTCATAAACATGCAGTTGCCCGATATGCCTGTTGCTTTTGGGGTAATCAGAAGTGTTGAAGCACTGGTTTACGATACCGAAATGGTAGCGCAAATTAAAGAAGTTCAAAAAACAAGGAAAATTACTTGTGTTGACGAATTGCTAAATTCGGGAAATACCTGGGAAGTTACCGGAAACGAAAATGTTATAAATCCTGGTTGCCCAAAAGTTGGGGTAAAATAATTTTTAGAAATCATAATAATAGAAGGCTCTGCAATTTTGTTGGGCCTTTTTTCTTATTACTTAGCTTTCGCGGCGATACCGCTTGAAAAGCATTTGTTGTATTGCTTCACTTCTACCAAACTTTTGCAGCGATGCTGCTCGATAAAAGGATTACGGTAATAACTTAGTATTCAGTAAAATACTTGTTTTTTTGTGCTGCTCTTCTTCTCTTGCTTTAAGCGCCAGAGGCGCGTAAGTATGATAGAAATTGATTGGATCCTAAACTTTAAGCACTGCAGGTGCGAAACCAGAGTTAAAGAATGTTGGTTTCAAATCTTTATAAAGTTCTTAGGGTTATAACCAGAAAAAAGATGCAATAAGATGAAGTTTTTAGGGTTACAACCCTTAAAACTTTCAGCGGTGTATGTTTTCAGTCGAAACAATCTGCATTTCTTCCAAATTGTTTAAAGCATTTATCAATCCAACTTTTTTGTATTTCGAAAGATCATTGATTGTAATCCAGGATTCAAAAATCCTTTTTTCATGAAGTAGTTTTGCACGCTGAGTTCCAGGTAGGAGAGGAGTGTCCGGTGTCCACCATTTTTCGCCGTCAAAAAAAATCAGATTGGCGACAAAACTATCAGTAATACAATGGTTTTTTACGATAATTATATCGTCATAATTGCCACGTTTTTCAAAAAGCTGGTTTAGTTTTTCCCTTTCTGAATATTTATAACGATAGTCAATTTCGTTGCCTTCAATCAGCTTCAAACTATTTATTTTCCTGCATTGATAGGGAAAAAACTCAACCGTATCGATTTGTTCTGAATAAGTTACGCGGCAACGGAAAAGTCCGTTTTTTGCAGTTTCAGGAATTGTAATTACTTCAGTCAATTTAATTTTTGGTGAAATTCCAAAATATTCCTTTTGTGCATTTTCAAACCGTGATTGATGCAACTCCATGTTAAAGAGTTTTCCGTCCTTACATTTTATGGTTTCAAGCAATGGGGACATATACTTTTTTTAGCATTTCATCGTACTCTTTTTCCGCATCGCTCATAAAAGTTATACCGCCGCCGCTTTTATAAACCAGCTTTCCGCCCTGGGTTTCAATATAACGTATCAACACGCAACTGTCAAGGTTCTTTCCATCGAAATATCCAAAAATACCTGTGTAGAAACCGCGATCATATTTCTCTGTTTTTCTGATTATTTCAAGGGTTTTCTTTTTTGGAGCACCCGAAATTGAACCTGCAGGGAGCATTTTAAAAATAATATTGCCAATATTTTCGGCATAATTTTCAGGTAAATCGCCTGAAATTTTTGAACTTACCTGCCACAAATTTCTTTGGTTGGTTTGAATGTGACTCAAATACCTGAATTTTTCAACTACCACGTTTTCGGCAACCAAACTCATGTCGTTTCTGATTAAATCTACAATGGTATTATGTTCTGCAATCTCTTTCGAATCGGTCAAAATAGTTTGTTCGGCATTTTCAATGTCTGCATCAATAGTACCCTTCATAGGAAATGAAAATATCTTTCCATTCTCAATTTTTACAAAAGTCTCAGGCGAAAAACAAACAAATTCATCTTTCATATATATTTTATATGGAGCTGAACTAACATGAAAAATTTCTTCGAGTGTGAGGTTTGTTTTAATTGGCGTGGGCTGTGTAAAATTTAATAAATAACTGTCGCCATTGTGAATGTGCCACATTATTTTCTCAAACCCTATTTTATAATCTTCGAATATAACCGGGAAAGTTTCCCAAAATTGAAGTCTTTTATTTTGCTGATTTTGTGGGACTTTTGAAGAACCAGGGATTTGCCACCAAATGCTTTCCGATGAATCTGCCAATTCAAAAATCTGTGGTTTTTCAGCAAGAAAATCAATCAAAAATGCAAAGGGTTTGCCTTGTTTCCCTTTACTGTTCATGTTAAATATTGTTTCCTCCTGCTTTTTCATCTCAGGGAGTAAAGGTATTAATTTTTGTTTCCGGGGAGCGAAAGGGATTTTGAGTTTCCTCAGGGAGTTTAAGTTTCTTAACACAAAGAAATTTTATTATCATGGACTTTGGAAAGTCCATGTCCCCCATGTCCAATTCCCAAAAGTTATCTGGAAAATCAGCCTTAAATCCGTTCAATATTTTTATTTTTGAATGAAATTTTAATGATAATGGATATTGCCGGAAATATTAGCTCGATAAAGAAGAAATTGCCAGAAAAAGTACGATTGGTGGCCGTGTCAAAAACAAAACCGAACGAAGATATTTTGGAAGCTTATAATGCCGGACATAAAATTTTCGGAGAGAATAAAGTACAGGATTTGGTTCAGAAATACGAGCAACTCCCTAAAGATATTGAATGGCATTTTATTGGCCACCCGCAGACCAATAAAGTGAAATTTATTGCTCCTTTCGTTCATATGATACATGGTGTTGATTCATTAAAACTTTTGAAAGTTATTAATAAGGAAGCAAAAAAGTGTAACAGGCAAATCGCTTGTTTGCTTCAGTTTCACATTGCCGAAGAGGATACAAAATTTGGTTTGTCAATGATCGAAGCGAGGGAAATACTTGACAACAAAGAGTTTAAAACTTTTAAAAATGTTTTTGTTGCAGGTGTTATGGGTATGGCCACTTATACTGAAAATGAAAAACAGATAAGAAATGAGTTTAAGGCATTAAAAACTATTTTTGATACCCTGAAAAAAGAATATTTTTCGGAGGTGAAAAACTTTTCCGAAATATCATTGGGAATGTCTGATGATTACCATATTGCAATTGAAGAAGGAAGCACAATAATTCGTGTAGGGAGCAAAATATTTGGCGAAAGAAATTATTAATTTGACTGTGAGATAAATAGATATGAGTATCAAGACAAAGAAAATGATTCAAAACTTTCTTTAAACTTTGAACTCGAAACTTTAAACTGATTGAGATGAGCAATTTAGAAACAACATATTTGGGATTGAAACTAAAAAATCCTTTGGTAGCAGCTAGTTCCGGACTTTCAAATTCGGTCGAAAAAATAGTTGAACTTGAAAAAGCAGGAATTGGTGCAGTGGTACTAAAATCGATTTTCGAAGAACAAATTAATGGCGAGGTGACAAGTATGCTAAGTAAGGATGCTCAAAATACGGGTTATCCTGAAGCTGAAGATTATATCAAAAGTTACCTGCGTGACAACTCAATCAAAAAACATATCGATTTAATTGAAAAGGCAAAAAAGGCTGTAAATATGCCTGTAATTGCAAGTGTAAATTGTATTTCGGGTGATGAATGGACAACTTTCTCAAAAGATTTCCAGGATGCCGGGGCTGATGCAATTGAATTGAATATTTTTTATATACCCACCAGCAGGCATGAAAGATCCGGTATTGTTGAACAATTATACATCGATGTACTAAAAAAAGTGAAATCACACGTTTCAATTCCGGTGTCAGTAAAATTTGGAATTTACCACAGCAATATTATTGGAATGGCCGAAAAACTAAAAGCAAACGGGGCCAACGGAATTGTAATGTTCAACAGGTTTTATGAACCCGATATTAATGTGGAAACGCTTGAACTAACTTCATCAGAAATTTTTAGTTCCCCCGCTGATATTCGTCGTTCATTGCGTTGGGTTGGGATGGTTTCATCTGATGTAACTCATTTGGATATTGCAGCTTCAACCGGTATTCACGATAGTAATGCGGTAATAAAGCAGTTACTTGCTGGCGCTACGGTTGCTCAGTTGTGTTCAACGCTTTATTTAAATGGTGTTAAAGTTGTTCCGGAAATATTGACGGGGATTTCGGATTTCATGAGAAAATGGAATTTCAAAAAATTAGACGATTTTCGAGGCCGTCTTTCTTATAAAAACATTCCAGATCCAATGCTTTACGAGCGCTCTCAGTTTATGAAGTATTTTTCAAACAGGGATTAAACGGTAATAAATCAGTCAAAATTAATTCCCCGTAAATCTTTTCTTTTGTTTCATCAAAATCATTGATTTTAAGTTGATTGAATTAAAATTAGTACTAATATTAATTTGTTATTCATCGATTTTTTAGCGCAGTTGCAACTGTGTTAAATAATAATAATAATTGTTATTTAACAGATCCTGGTGTACAACAATTAATGAATATGTACGTAATACTGATTGAAGGACATCTAATAAAAATTAGCGACATGAAAACATTAGAAAAAATGGATTATGGGTTTGAAAGTGAACGGCATTTCCAGAATAACTATGCTTCTTCTTTAAAAGATTTCAGGATTGATCAGATTCGAAATCAAAACTTTATCGTGCCTTGGCAAATAATGGAAAATGAAAAAAAGGAAGTTTTTGTGTATTAAGTTCACATTGAAAAATTCTTCAACTTTAATTAGTTGGTATTAAAAAAATGTTCAATTCAGAAAAAGGGTTGAACATTTTTTTATTTCAATTTTATTAGAATTTCATTTAAAAAATAACTTTTCTGATCATTAACTACTGGTACAGCATCCATAATCCGACTGACAGTTTTACTTATTATTTCTTCGCCCGGCAAAAACTCTAAATTGTCAATTAATGTAAATGCTTCAAATGCAATTTCCCAATCTTCCTCTACAATCAAATCAACAAAAACTGGTAAAAATGTGCTGAAATCCAAACCGTTTTGCCAGCAAGCTATTAAAATTGATTTTCTGATTGGTTTATATTTATCATCTTCAATAGCCCGCATAAAACTGTTGACTGTTTCTTTATCTTTTACAGTTCCCAATAAACTTTTTATTTCTGATTCAATTTCCACTTCAGGTGATGAATTCAATAAATCGAAAAGAATTGGGATGTAGAATTTGTTGCCATTATTTTTAATTGCTTCAATTGCCGAAATAACTACATCCGGATTTGCCGAAAACAGATTTTTTTTAATCTGCTCATCTATTTTTCCCTGGTTCATATTTAAATTTTGATGCTGCAAAAATACATTTTTAAAGTAAAATCAGACGGAAAAAAATCACTTACAGATCAATTCCTACTTTTTCTTCAATGCCTTTTCAGGATAAAAATATTTGGCATATAAAAGAAAACTGGCCATAAAAATATTAGCGATATAGTTAAAATACAGTGGAAGATGAAAAGTGGCAGTTTCTGTATCTCCAACAAAAATGTAAATAAAAGTAAGCAGTTCGCCTGCAAACCACAGCCAAAGAAATAAAACACTCAAATCTTTCGCACTTTTCGATCGGTAGGTTTTTATCACCTGAGGAATTCCGCAAATGGCAAAAAGTATATTCCCAATCCAGCCAATTGTTTCGTTAAGCATTATTCTTTTATTTGAACTTTTCTGCTTTTAAGGCATCAGTCAATTCAATTTTTGCAAGGTTAAGGTCTTTTTCAACTATTCTCAAAGCTGGTCCAATTTCATCAATATTTTTGTTTTCAGCCCAAATCTCAATTTTGTTTAAAAGCATTCCGGTGTTTGTCATCCCAAAAATCATCACCGACGATTTAGCAGTATGGGCTTCGCGTCCTAATTTTTCCAAATTATTTTCTGTAAATAATTGATTCAGATTTTTAATAAAATCAGGAATCTGATCAAGGAATATCCCGATCAACTCTTTTACGAAATCTTTGTCATTGTTTGCAATGGTATTTAGGCTACTAAAATCGATTGTTTGTAAATCTTTGTACATAGTGGTTTATTTGCTCTGCAAAATAACAAAATATTCGCGAATTGGGTCATCATAAATTCTGATATATTTCATGTCTTAACTATCTTTGAATTCATAGCTTTGTCGCAACAAATTAAATACATAAAATGAAGTTTACCGCATTTAATGAAATACATAAAAAAGCAGGCGCTAAAATGCTTGCGTTTGCCGGGTACGAAATGCCCATTGAATATTCAGGAATTATTGATGAACACAACACTGTGCGCAATGCCGTTGGTGTTTTCGATGTGTCACACATGGGCGAGTTTTGGGTGAAAGGGCCATTTGCCCTTGACCTTGTGAAGAAAATTACTTCCAATGATGCTACTCTGCTTGCTCCAGGGCAGGCGCAATACACTTGTTTCCCCAACGGAAATGGCGGAATAGTTGATGATTTGCTTGTTTATTACTACGAACCCGAAAAATATATGCTGGTTGTAAATGCTGCAAATATTGAAAAAGACTGGAATTGGGTGAATAGCCAAAACGATGTGGGCGCCGAACTCGAAAATGCATCCGACAGGATTAGCCAGTTGGCAATTCAGGGACCAAACGCATCGTCAACATTACAAAAACTTACAGATATTGATTTGTCTGAAATTAAGTTTTACACGTTTGTAACCGGCAAAATTGCAGGGATTGATGATGTGATAATTTCGGCCACAGGATACACTGGTGCTGGCGGTTTCGAACTCTATTTCAGGAACGAAGTTGCCGAAAAAATGTGGAATGCCATTTTTGAAGCAGGCGCTGAATTCGGTATCAAACCTATTGGACTTGCAGCCCGTGATACTTTGCGCCTTGAAATGGGATACTGTCTTTATGGAAACGATATTGACGATACCACTTCGCCAATTGAAGCGGGATTAGGCTGGATTACCAAATTTAACAACGGACGCAAATATATCGATCGCGACTTCCTGATGATGCAAAAAACTGAGGGGGTAACCCGCCAATTGCGTGGTTTTGTTTTGCTCGAACGGGGAATCCCGCGCCATGGCTACGATCTTTTGAATTCAGAAGGCAGTGTTATTGGCCATGTAACTTCGGGAACAATGTCACCAACTTTAAATAAAGGAATTGGAATGGGTTACATAGCCAAAGAATATTCAGCTTTTGGAACACAGGTTTGGGTGAAAATCCGCAACAAAACAATACCTGCTGAGGTGGTGAGGATGCCGTTTATTTAGAAGAATTAATTAACGAACTGTAATGCCGTTTTAGCAATAAGACGGCATTTTTTTGTGCGCTGTGTAATTCTATCACCTTGTAAAAACGGTGTTATTTTTTTATATCAAATGGCTTACCTTAATCTTTTTGTACTTTTTGCCCATTCCCAAAGCAACGGCAGTTGGGTTTTTAATAATTAGTTCTCCTTTTTGCAGGCCTGAAATGGCTTGTTTGATTTCGTTAAAATCGTTACCTGAAACACCAAATAAATCTTTTATTACCCCATCGTTAATAGATTGTTGCTTCATTATCAGCGGATATTGCGCATTGGCATAAAAATCGAAATATTCGCTTTTGTAGCTATCCATATTTTGAGTAGCCAGAATGATGCTCAATCCTTTGTTTCTGCCAACTGCAATTAAATCGCGCAGTGGTTTGTTATCGAAACCGAGCATATAATGAGCTTCGTCAATAATCGTAAAATGGCGGAGTTCAACACATTCCTCGTCGATAGCTTGCTTTGGTAGCTTTTCGTAAATGGTGTTTAGTTTCGACACGATAAAATAAACTATCGCTTTGGCAATTGGTCCATCCTTTGGGAAACCATCCATTTTTATAATGTAACTATCTGCAATTAAATCAATATGATCTTCGCTTGCAAAAAGGTTGGTCCGGATCAACTGCTTCAAAACTGATTTTATGCTGTCATCTTTGTCCCGATCCCTGTCAGGCTGAGCCAGTGTGTATTCTTTCAAAATCAAATCGAAAGTTACCGCCCGGTTCTGTGTTTGTTTATAAGCATTTATGATTGATTCCGACAAACGGTTGCTCATGTTGGCACTCATCCGGGCATTGTCAATTGCACAAATGGCGTTTGCCAGTTCAGTTGAATAGAGGTTGATTTCATTTTGCGCTTTCCCGACAAATTCTTTAAACGGATTAAACGGAAGTGGCGCAGAAATGGGGTCAAGTATCGCGCTCCTGTCCACTTCGAAAAGGTTGAGCCAACTGTTATTCGCAGGGTCTGAAAATTCGCCTTTGTAATCGAAAAGTAAAAAATTGACCGGGTAAG
>JBBQPP010000041.1:0-14473 GCA_038217255.1 Bacteroidales bacterium
TCGATGGCAATATCCCGGTAATTCCAGTCATTGTTGCGTACCCAGGTTACATCTTCATATTGATGCTGTAAATAAAACAGCCAAAATCCGGCAATCGCTGCAAGGTACAAAATGGATATTTGAATAATCAGGAATGTAAAAAAACCTATCGCCCAACTCATTAAAGCAAACATTACAACCAATCCTAAATTTGTAAGATGAATGTTTAGCTTTTCCTTTCTGCTCATTTCCTTATTCGTTATGCGGTTTTCGAACAGAAAAACATACAGCGAACCAACTCCAAACATTGTAATGGGGTGCCTGTAAACCCTGTATTGAAAACGTTTCCATTTGCCGCTGTTTAAAAATTCTTCAACAGTCATGGTCCAAACATCGCCTTCACCTCTTTTGTCGAGATTCCCAACAGTAGCGTGATGTTTCATGTGTTTTTTGTGCCAGTTGAAATAGGGAGTAAAAGTAAATATGCCAAAAATTACACCCACAAAAGTACTGGCTTTCTGCGATTTGAAAAATGATCCATGCCCGCAATCGTGAAAAATAATAAAAAGTCGAACAAGGAATCCGGCCGCTAAAACTGATAGAAATGCTGTTAACCAATGCGAAACAGACAAACTTAAAGCAATTAAAACCCACAATCCAACATAAGGGATGAAAGTATTTAAAATTTGCCAAATGCTTTTCCAAACATCGGGTGTTTGGTATTTCGATATATTTTTATTGAATTCTGCCCAGGGATTTGTATTCCCGCCTTTTACTTCACCTACCTTCATATTAAATTGTATTAAAACCATTATTAAAACGATTTAAAGATGAGTATGTTCTGATAAATAAATGATTAAAATATAAAAAACTAAAAACCAACTAATTACCTCGCAAATTTTAGTTGATACTTTTTAAATTTAACTACTTATTTATTTCAATTTCCGAAGTACATTGGAACCTTTAAAGGCATTAAAGCTTATCGCAATTAACAATACAACTGAAGAAACAATTGCAGTTACTACAATTGCCGGTTGCATTTGCCATTGTTTTACTGCAATGGCAATCAAAGCCCAAATACCAACCAAGGCTGCTTCCCTTAAATTCCGGAAATTGATGAGCAAAAGGTAAATTACAACTGCGGCTATTATCATTACAATCGTCCATGATTGTTCAGTGAGAAAACCGCCCTGCCAATCAATGCTCACCAAAAATGCAGCAATATTGGCCACCGATGCAACGATTATCCAGCCCAGATAAATACAAATGGGCCACCAAACATAGATGATTATTTTTTTAGGTGCGTTCCATATTTCCAGCCGGAGTTTAACCGTCAAAACTATTAACGAAAACAATAAAATCAGCATAAAAATAACTGAAACACCAATATTCGTGTATAGCCAGGCTACAATCCATGCCCCGTTTGCAAGGCTGCTCAAAGCAAACCAAATCCCCGTTTGGTTCAAAACCTTATCATCTTTGTGTTTCAACCATACATACCATTGGTAGCCAACAAACATAATCAGCAGTATATAAATGACACCCCAAATTGAAAAGGCATACCCGGCTGGTGCAAAAAGGGTTTCTAAATCGGTACTTACATCGCCAACTGTTTTCCCGTTGAACGTCCCTGTGTTTGACAGTCCATTCATTACAAGGGCAAACAGCAGGGAGGCGGTGTTTAAAATAAGTAAATTAGCTTGTCTCATATATCTTTGCATTAAACTACTCAACTTTATCACAGAAACATTCAACCAAAACTTATGTTCATGTTGAAAGTTTGTATTGACAATATTTTTTGAATTGAGTGCTTTAAAAATAGTGTAAGTTTAATTTCAGAAGTCTGTAAAACTGTTTGTTTGCAGCTTTATGTAGATTAATTCTACAATTATTCTTCAACATTTTTGTTTATCCATAAAAAACTATACCAGTGCCAGGTATTTGCTTTTGCAGTTGAAGGTGCGGTAATTGTATATAAGGTTCTTCTGGTATTTAATGGATGTATCGACTTTACAGTTATGATATTTGTTTCAGGATTGAACGAGATTGTGCCATCTTTTTGACCGCCAACAAAAAACTGAATCAAAGATGTTTTTATCATTTCAGGATATACAAGTTTAAGTTTTAACTCGGGAGGATTTTGAGATTGAATTACCGGATTTATGTTCTGCACGGGCTGAACCGGCATATATTCCATTTTTATTTTTCTTACGAAACCATCTATTTTCGAATAGTTGCCGGCAACAGGAAAACGTGGCAGGGCATAAGGATCGCTTAATGATGAAATGACTCCAGATTTCTGTGCAAACGCAGCAACATATCCTTCCTCCCTCAGAATTTCCTGCATTTCGGGAGTATATTCTCCATAAGGGTATGCATATAATTTTGGTTTGTATCCAAAATTTTTCATGAAAATATCCTGAGATTTCAAAAGATCATTTCTGAAGGTATCCGCTATTTCTTCCGGGGCAAAATTCACAAACTGCGAATGAGCATGTGAATGGTTTTCAACTTCAATTCCTTCTTTTATAATTTGCCTTATTTCTTGTATCGAAAGAAAATCTCCTGTTCCAAATTGTTTTGTATTGATAAATAAAGTGGCTTTGTAGCCAAATTCACGAAGCAGTGGCATGCCATTTTCAAAAAATGATTTATAGCCATCGTCGATGGTTAGGGCTACAGTTTTTTCAGGAATAGGTTTACCTTTTATTAATAATTCCAAAGCTTTATTTAATGTAACTACATGATATTCATTGATTTTTAGAAAAGCAAGATGGTTTCTGAAGTCTTCTACCGAGATGTTGGTAGAAGGATAACGGTTATCGCCGAAGCGGTGATACACAAAACACGTAATTTGTCCGGAATTAGATGCGGAACTTTGCGTGGTATTTTGTGCTATTGTTTTGGTTAAAAAAGCGATAAACAAAAGCAGAATAAGAATACTATTTTTTCTTAAATAATTCATGAAAATTTTCTTTAAGGTTAATTTCTGTAGTTGAATCAGTTTTCCTCAAGATACTTCGGATCGATTTGGTAATTATCGTATTTTTCGAGTCCCGAATCGCGCATTATCGTTTTCAGCCGCTGTGTATATTCCTGCCCGATTTCACTGTAACTAAACAAATAATCCACCATTTCATACGGATCGTCCGATTCAACTCGCTGCTCCCGGTATTCGGAATAAGGGCCACGGGCAATTACCTTGTAGTAATCTATTATGCTCATGGAAAGATTATCGTATTTACGCACATAAACCGCTTTACCGCTTCGTGTTTCCCTTGCTTTAACTCTCGATTCTTCGGGATTAAATGACCAAACTCCAAATGTATTATTGGCGCTTACAAAAAAACGGGAACTTCCCCAACCTGTTTCTACAACTGCCTGGGCCAACATAATGCTGGTAGGGTGGGTAACCATTTTTACATTGACCAAATTGTCAATATTTCTTGCTTTCCAAACATCCAACTGGTGTTCAAGAAACAAGCTGTCTTTTTTATCTACCGAATGCCCGTTTTTTAAATCCCGTGAAATTTGCTCCAGTTTATTCCGGGTCTCTTTTATGCCGAATGACGCCACCAATACCGAAGGTAACAACATATCGAAAAATTTCTGCTTTTTTTCGTCTACTGGTAAATGTTTTAGGCTCAATACGTTGGTGTATACATATGGAATTACATATTTGCTTTCAATAGGAATTATATCTTCCGGTTTGTTTAATTTTTTGTACTTAATATCGACAGATCTTTCTGTAATCTTTTCAATTCGATCCGAATCCGACGAAATAACTTTTTTTCTTCTTTTTGTTTGTGAATCAACAATTTTGGTAATCTCGTCATCAGTCAGTTCATTTACGTAATTGGCATCAATGGTCCAGTTATCATACTTTGTAAGGTTGTTTCTTTTAATCACATTGGTAAGCAATTCTACATATTTTTCATCTTGCTGAGATGAGTAGTTTTCAAGGTACTTTACCAGTTGAAAAGGATCATCCGTTTTACTTCGCTGATTTCGAAATGTTTTGAAACGTTCCTGACGGTTGAAATTTCGAAAATAATCGACAATGGCATCCGGTAAATATTCGTATTTCTTTAGATAAATAATCTCATCGTTCGCACTAAAAGTTTTTAATCGCGATTCCGATGATTTTTCAGAGATAATATGAAAAGGATTATTTGCCTGAGTAAAGGCAATTGTACTACCCCAATTCGTTTCCACCGCAGCCTGTGCCAAAATTAGACTGGTTGGCAGCGTACTCATTTTTTGCAGTAAATCGGTAACATTTTCGGCGTTGTACTTTAATAGCTGTTTGTCAATAAATGCTTTCCTGTCGTTAAAACTTAATTTTTCAATGTTTTTGTCATTCAGAATCAACTGCAACATCTTTTTTTCTTTATCGATAAAAAATTTTGCAATTAATATTTGAGGTATTATTTCTGAAATAAATAGGGTTTTCTTGTGATCCAAGGTCATGTTTTTCGCAGAGATATACTGACTATAGACTAAAGGTTTAATCTCCGGGCCGTTCAATGGAACAATGTCATCTTCTGATTTAACCTTCACTTTTTCAATGTTCAAACTACGATTGGTTATTTTTATCAGCAGTTTATTCTGAAATCGGGAAACAAATTGTTTGTCATTTTTAGATAAATCCTTGCCTACTTCAGAGGTATTGTTGTTACAGGCAAAAACTGAAACCAACAGAGCAATAATAATATATAAACGTTTTTTATTTGAATGCATAATGTCAGATTTAAATGTTAAAAGTCAAGATTTTAATCAAACATGATTTTCACTTATTGTACACCATTCTCGTCATCCGGGTTTTGTTTTTGTGTTTGTTCTTTTGACGTGCTCCCTAAAATATTAATGCATAGGTGTACCTTATTGTTCATTTCTTAACAATTCAATGGTCAATGACATTAATTGCATTGGCAGCATTTACATGGTAATTTTTATGCGAAATCGCCTAATTTTCATAATTTTACCAATAACTAAATCGTTTACCTTACGTAAGCAATAGAGCGGTTATTTGAGATAAAATAACAAAACAACTATCGTTCAATGGTTCAACAAACGTCATATATTGAGCATAATAGAAAGGGGAATGAACATCAGTTGTATTTGGTTGTCAGGCAATTTTCAAAAAGAAAATGATGATGATTAAAAATACAGATGAAATTCACATAAATTTTCTTAATGCACTTTTGGAAGGAAATCGAAATGTTTGTTCTAAAATAATAGTTGAACAACTAAAAAACGGGATAACTATAATTGACTTGTATGAATATGTCATGAAACCAGCAATGTATAAAGTTGGTGAACTTTGGGAGTATAATAAAATCAGCGTGGCTACCGAGCATTTAGCATCTGCCATAGTCGAAGCCATTTTAAATGAACTTTATTCCGAAGTGATTTCAAAAGATAAAAATGAGAAAAAAGTAATTGTTTCGTGTGTTGAAAAAGAATATCATCAAATAGGGATAAAGATGGTGGGCGATATATTTGAGTCCAATGGTTGGCATTCCTATTTTTTGGGAGCCAACACTCCAATAAATGAGTTAATATCCTTTACAAAGACTATAAAACCTGATTTGCTTGCCTTTTCACTGAGCATTTATTTTCATTTGCCTATACTGGAAATGATGATTGAAAAGACAAGAAACGAATTATCTGATATTTCTATTATAGTGGGGGGACAAGCATTTAGCAGGGGCGGTCAAGATTCATTAAAGAAATATTCAAACGTGATTTATTTAAATGATTTATATAGTATTGACTCATACATTAAAAAATTAAATTAATGAATAGAAAACAACTATTTGAAAGCACTGAAATATTGAAACAAGTCAGCGAAAAAACTTTTGCAGAATATCAGGAAAAATCAGATTTATTGGTTAATATGATGAATATTCGTATGTTGGAACGTCCTGATTTGGAAAATCTAATAGGTAAAAATAATACGGGTATGATGAAAGATAATAATGCCAATCAAGTTCGTTTTATAGCCTCCATTCTGAAAAACCACAATTCAGATATCCTGGTTGATACAGTTTTATGGGTCTTTAGAGCGTATCGCAGTCATGGATTTACTTCAAATTACTGGGCAGCACAATTAAATGCATGGATTATCATTCTTAAAGAAGTTTTAACACCCGAAAGTTATCTCGAAGTTTTTCCGTATTACGAATGGATGCAAATAAACATTCCATCGTTTGTTTTGCTTTCTGACGAAAAATTAAACGCAGCAAATTCTTTACATTAGTATATGAATAACAAAGAAATTTTCGCGTTACTGTCTGACTGGGCTGTTGAAATTAATGAAACAATTGTGAAAAGCAATTCACTTTGTTTAGCACTATTTTCTACCGACGGAGAATTGCTTTTTGGTAATCCAGCATATTATTTGCTAATAAAGAATAGTCCTTACCAGTCCTTTATTAATCCAACTTTCGAAAATCTTCTAAAGATGGATAGTTCGTCGGATTTGATTTTTGATGGCTTTTTAACACTGGGAGATTTTGATTCTTTAAATACTTCGATTATTGCACAAGTATATCGGAAACAAAACAAATTGTTGGTAATTGGAGGAATTGAGACTTTGCAGCTGATAAAGCAAAACGGTCAATTGGCTGACTTAAACAGAGAAATTGGCAATTTGCAAAGGGAAGTACTGAAAAAATCACAAATCCTTGAAAATGCTTTCAAAAAATTAGATGAATCTAATTTGGAACTGAAAAAGGAGCAAGCTACCCGCGACAAACTTTTTTCGGTTATCGCTCATGATTTGAGAAGTCCGTTTAATGGAATTTTAGGATTCTCTGATTTGTTAATAGAAAATTTGGAAGATTTTGAAATCGAAAAAACGCGTAAGTACTTAACCAATATAAATTTGTCAGCCGAAAAGACCCTTGTTTTGTTAGATAACTTATTAAATTGGGTAAAATCGCAAACCGGACAGATTAGTCTAAATCTTGAAAAAGTTAGCTTATCTTCAATAATTCAGGAAATAACAGATGCTTACCTTTCATCTGCAGAAAATAAAAACATAAGCCTGATTTATTATCCAATGAAAGATTTTGAATTTCATGTTGACCAAAACATGTTAAAAACCATATTGCGGAATCTTATTTCAAACGCTATTAAATTCACCAGGCAAAAAGGAAGAATAATGATTTTGGCAAAACCAAAAAAGGATTTTGTGGAAATTACAATTTCAGATAATGGTGTAGGTATGAATAAGGAAACGCTTAACGAATTATTCGGGGGTGAATCAAATCAGACAACACCAGGTACAGCAAACGAAAAAGGTTCCGGTTTGGGTTTAATGCTTTGCAAAGAATTTGTGGGAAAACTTGGGGGGAAAATTTGGGTTGAAAGTGCAGAAGGAAAAGGAAGTATTTTCAAGTTTACCTTGCCTTTGAATAAATCAGAATAGAACGAATAAAAACTGTTTTATCGTCGGGTAGTTCTGCCCGCAACCCCCGACAATAATCAGGACTGACAAGGAGGGTTTGAAAACATGATTTGCAAATTTTATTATAACAAGGTTAATTTTGATATATAGCATATTTGCAATTATTTTGTTTTGATTTTGTTGTAAACTTCTGGTATTCAAATTACATTGCACTTGCTTTTTGAAAAAAAAATAATCCTATTATTCACATTTAAAAACTCCAGTTATGGAAAACAAGATTAGTTTTACGATTCCCGTAGAGGTTATCCTATCAATATGAGATTGTAATTTCAATTTAACGGAGAAGATTCAAATTGGATTAGGAGCAAATTACAGCATGACTTTTATGAAGTTGGATTTTGAATATGAAGTAGCGATTCAAACTGATTTCATCCCAAAAGAAGATGATATAATGAAATATTTATCATTGAATTTAAATTTGACTTATAGACTTTAATAACAACGACACGCCAATCAAGTCCCCCGCTGGTCAATTTCCTTCAAAAAAACTGCCCTCGCCCCTTGCATAATTAACTGCAAATAACTATTTTAACACCGCTAAACGCAAAACCATATTTCAATAAAACACAAGCCCAAAGCGGGCGCATTTATAAACTTAAATTTTTAAAATTATGTCGAACACAGATGATTACAATGCTAAGTTGGAAGAGCTAAAGGCGATTCCCGATTCGCAGGCGCAACAGCCGGGAATGCCGGTTGGCGCGTATTTACAGGAGGCCGAGGATGTTGCCAAATGGGCCGAAGACGACCAAAAAGAACTGAAAACGGTGGGCATCACACCTGCCATGTTGAAAGACATCCCCGTGCGTGCGGGGGCTTTGCGCGAGTTACAATCGCTATGGAACAAAGACCGCTATTCGCAAGAAGAAGCGCAACGCGACTGGGCCCTGCGCTCGCCGCTTGCCTTCGAATTGCGCGACGAATTGCTGCACGATTTCCGTTTTGCTTACCGCGCCGACGATACCCTGCTTGGCCGCGTATCGGCAATTGCCGACGGGAACACTAATGCCGATATGATTCAGGATTTGAACGACCTTGCCGTGTTGGGCCGCGCCAACCTTGCGCCCTTGACTGCTATCGCCTTCGACACAACAAAATTGGATGCCGCCGCTACGCAAGCCGACGAAATGGCCGACCTGCTGGCAAGGGCCAATGGCGACCGCTCCGACCAGAGCGAAAACAAAATGCTGCGAGACAAAGCCTATGTTCACTTAAAAGAATTGGTTGATGCCGTTCGCGAAGCCGGGAAATACCTGTTCTGGAAAAACCCGCAACGCCTGAAAGGCTATGTGAGCCAATACCGCAAAATCCACCGCGCAAAACCGGGGGAAGAAGAAAAGGAATAAACAACATTGCCGAAAAAAAGCTGGCCGGAACCCAAAAAAGTCTGGAATGATGCCGAAATTTCAAGGAATGGCGGCTCACCGGGCTGGAACGACCGGCTTTTTTCTTGGAATGATGCCCAAAACATTTGGAATGATTCGATTTTTGGCTGGAATGATGCCCCATAAGCTTGGAATGACAAGGTTTTTTACTGGAATGACGGGTCAAACCCTTGGAAGAACAGGGTTTTATATTGGAATGACGGGTCAAACCATTGGAATGACGGGTAATTGGCTTGGAATACCGTATAAATTGTTTGCAAAAAGGCATAAAAACAAGAAATTTGACATTTTAAAAGTTCAAACCATTTAAAACGAAAAAGATGTTCCTTATAATCCGACAAAAAACCGGGTATTGTGTTCCGGTAATTAAAAATTACCCGCCATGTGGCGGGATACATACATTAAAAGCAACTTTATGGACACAGCAGTGCATCTGAAAAAAAATAGTGACACGTTGGTTCAGGAACTATTTGACAATGTTCCTGAGTTTAGCAAAATGACTGACCATGAAAATGATGAGTTGACTTATGTTGTATTCGGAGAACTTAGTTTGAGACTGTTTGACGATATTACGACAAATAATCAGACTACTGATTTTACAAATAAGTGTTTTCAATTCTTTAACTTACTTGGAGATAGAACGGACGATGAAATTGACAATTTGCTAATAATTGGAATCTATGAGGGACTGTATGCAAACAAAAAATGTAACGAAATCGCTCGACAACTTTTGACACCGAATAATAAAGAATTATACGAGTACTGGATGATAAATGGAAACATTCGTGCCGACTATTAGAGAAATAAAAGCAGCTTGCAGAAAGGCATAAAAACAAGAAATTTGACATTTGAAAAGTACAAACCATTTAAACCGAAACAGATGTTCCTTATCATCCGACAAAAAATCGAGTATCGTATTCCGCTAATTTGGAAATGTTCCCAATATGTAGGGATGCAGATGCTATAGGAAAGCTTTAAAACGACAAAACCAACGACAATGAGTAAAGAAATTACATCAAAAATAATCGGGCGACTAAAACAGAAAAATAGTTTTCATGATTGGTGGAAAAGTGACGAAATCGAAATTCCATTCTTTGACAACGACAAGTTGACAATAACATTTATGGACTTTGAACCGGAACATGACAATTCATTTATAGATGAAGCTGACGAGGCCTTGACAAATTTTTTAAACTTAAAAGCAGAAGACCGAAATCTAATTTCAGACCTCGCTCATAAAAACTGTATGGATTTTTTGGATACAGTTGGCTTTGACAATGCTGACGAACCATTTAGACTAATAACGGATAAAAACAAGATTTGGAATTTTATTCACCCGACAGAAATTTATATAAAAAGAAGACCCTATAAGGAACAAGAAATTTATGTGCAAGTTTCTTGTGAATGTGATTGGGAACAAGAACACGGACTTCAATTAGTATTTAGACAAGGAAAAAAACTAACAAGAATAAGCGACCAAGACGGGCATTTAACAGAAGCAGACGCATATGATAAGCCTGATGAGGAAGATGAATTGTTATCAAAATCTTAGTGTCTGGAAACAAGAAAATCAGCCCATAACAATGTAAAAAAATAATATCTACTTTTGAAAAACGTTCCATTTAAACCGAAACAAATGTTCTTTATAATCCGATAAAAAACAGTGTATTGTATTTTGGTAATTTGGAGATAGCTGCAATATGGAGGGATAAGGATACTATAAACCATTAAAAAAAGACAGACATGGGTACATGGGGAACAGCGATTAAAAACAGTGATGCTTTTGCCGATATCTACAATGAATTTTTTGAATTTTATAATAAAGGGGGACAACCCAGTATAATATCAAAACAGATTATTGAAGATAATTGGGAAATGCTGGATATTGAAGAAGATAAACACAGCTTTTGGTTTGCTCTTGCTTTAGCTCAATGGGAAACAAAATCGTTAGAAAGTAAAGTTTTACAAACAGTTGTAGATATTGTAAACTCCGGTGCGGACATAAAACTCTGGACAGATTTAGGGGCTGAAGAAAAGAATATTGCAAAAAGAAAGGTCGTTCTGTGCAAATTCTTAGAAAAGTTACATTCAGAAAAACCAAAAGCAAAAGCAAGGAAAAATCCAAAATTAAAAACGCCAATATTTTCAACAGGAGATTGTCTGGTTTTCAAATTGAAAAATGGACATTATGGAGGTGCTGTAGTTCTTGCTGCTGACTCAAATCCAGAGACAGCTAATAATTTAGTTGCAACTACAAGAATTAATCAACAAAATAAACCAAGTATAACAGACTTTGAAAAGTCGAAGGTGTTGATATTAAACTATGCTAATTGGAATGACAAAATTGACGTTTGTTGGTATATGCCTGATTTGTATTTCAAGAAATATGCGGGCAACTATGAAAATATTGGAAAAATTGACATTGATTTAGTTTATGAAACGACAAATTATTCGGGAGAAGGGTATTTGTTTAAACCCAGTTGGACTGGTGCTTGGAAAATGAATGAAAATGCAAATAGACAGTTTGAGTCTGAGTTTACTAAACCAAAACCGTCAAACTCAATTACAATTCGACAACTAACTAAAAAACACAAATCGTGGAAAATACTTTAATACCTCGCTGGTGCCGCTGCTGGTGCGCGATTGTATCGCGTACCATAAACTAAACCAAACGATGAGGAAAAGTTGAGCTAAATTTTAGAATTCGACAATCAAAAAAACCATCATTTATGAAACCAATAATTTACATTTTACTTATCGGATTGTTCTTTGCAAGCTGTTCACATAGAATTGTAAGAACAGGATATAAAGCCAAAAAATCTGCCTATGAAAATTGCGATGTAATTATTACGAGGAATACTGAAATATCAGATACCACAGCAATAAAAATTGGAGAGATAAAGCTTGGTGAAACTGGATTTTCCGTTGCCTGTAGTGAAGAGCATGCAGTTAAAATTCTGAAAAATGAAGCATGTGCTATAAATGCCGATTTAATAATTATTACTGAAGAAAACAGACCCGACTTGTGGAGTAGTTGTTACCGGTGTAGGGCAGATTTTTACCAATATAAAAACTCCAATTCCAGAATTATCACTCAGGATGATGATGTTTATGCAACACAGAAAGTAAAAGAAAGAGTTTCAGAAGATAGAAGTAAAAACACCATAGTCGCTATTGGTGCAGTGATGCTTGGCGTTTTATTAGGCTTATTTCTGCTATAATTACTGCTGCTGGTGCACGATTGTATCGCGTTCCATTCTTTTTCAACAAATCGCGCGATACAATCGCGCGTTAGCGGGGGGTAGCGGGGTGCTTTCCATGCCAATACGGTATGGAAAGCACACCTTTTGAAAATCTAAATGAGAAATAAAAACAATATCTTTGCAAAAGAGTTGGCAACAATTTTCACAATCCAATCAAAAAAAACACAACAAAATGAAACATATTTTCCAAAGGCTGACATTGATAATATTTGTGGTTATAATAGGAATATTTGATGTAAATGCTCAAAAACAAGAAGGACTTGAAATAGGAACTAATATAGGTATAAGTCAGGCAGGGGTAGTTGCACCAGGAGAAAATAACACTGAAACTAGAGTAACCTATAACATTGGTGTATCTGGTGAATACTATTTCTCTGATAGATGGGGCGCTAAGTTGAAATTAATTTGGGATAACAAAGGTTATTCTAACGGTACAGTTATAGACAAAAACGCTAATAAGATAATAACTGATATTAATCTGAATTATATTACTATTCCCTTAATGGCAAATTGGCATTTTAGTAAACATAGAAGATGGTATTTAAGCTTTGGTCCTTATCTGGGACTATTAACCAGTGCAAAAGATTCAGAATTACGTGAGAATATAAAAAATCAAATGAACGGTTCCGATTATGGTTTTGCGTTCTGCATTGGGTACAAATATGAAATAACTAATAACACGAAACTATTTCTTGAATGTGACGGTCAATATGGTATTAAAAATATAATAGCTGGAAACTATAGGGTTTGGAATACCAGAAGTGCTTATAATATTGGGGTATTGATTAATTTATAGTGTATAAAAAACAAGAAAAAACAGTTCAACAAAGTACATATTTCAGAGCGGGGTTGGTGGTGTTTCGAGCCGCGGATTCTCGCATCGCCGTTCATGTCCTCGCGGACAGGAACGCGCTCCGAAATCCGCTCCGCAACGTTGGCAACAAGGTAAACAGTGCGTTTTCATGGAGTAAATTCGAATATATTTGATTGGAAATTTTATATTTTTGTAACATGTGTAAAGAAAATTTGATAACAGGAGTAAAAGTCTCACAACAAATGAGTAAAGCTCGGAATATTCTTAATAGCCAGATTATTCCAAGAGAAGAACTTTTTCAAATCAGGAAAAAAGAGGGAAAATTGAGTCCTGAATTGATAAAAGCATTAAAATCCAATGCCTGATTTAATCATAATTGCAGGATGTAATGGAGCAGGAAAATCAACATTTGCTTTATCTTTCCTGCCAGAAGGAATGACTTCTTTCGATTATGACAGATTGTTTCTCGAAAATTATAATAGTTTGCCTGATAGTGAGCTAAGGAACAATTCGCACGAAATCAAACAACTAAAGATTTTGAATTATCAATAGAAAAAGCAATTTCAAACAAGACAGATTATTGCTACGAAACAAATTTTGATTCTCACCCACTTTATTGGCCTAAAAAATTTAAAGAGAATGGATATCAGTTAAACTTGATTTTCTTTTGTTTGGATAATCAAGAGATTGCGAAACACAGGATTCAGGTTCGTACAGAGTTTAAAGGACATTTTGTTGACAATAAAACGATAGATTTGAAGTGGAAAGCTGGATACAAAAATGTAAATCTAAATTTTAGATTTTTTGATAATATCCTATTTGTGGACAATTCAAAACAAAATGAAATTTATACGAACCTGTTGCAGATTGAAAAAGCTGAAATCATCCTTATGACAGAGACTATTCCAGATTATTTTAAACACAGACTACCTAATATTTACAGATTAATCGATTAAGATATCCAAACACTATTGCCAACAGCAAAATATAATTATTTGCAGTTTCGGTGCGGATAATCATGGTTTACAGCCCCGCTTGTGCGCGGTTGTATCGCATTCCATTCTTTTTCAACAAACCACGCGATACAATGGCGCGGTAGCGGGGGGGCAAAAAAATGACAATACTCAAACAGAAATAAACTTGACATGAACAAAAGACAAAATTTAATTCCTCTACTATTATTGATTTTAATTCTATTGCCTTTCAGTGATGCGATCGGGCAAGAATTTTCAAAAAGCAGTATCAAAATCGGATTTGGTGCCGGTGTTTCGTCAGGTTATTATATGGATGGACTTGGATTAGTTTATACAATTGGATATCAGAAAGAAATATGGAAAGACAGGTTTCGGTTTAACCCAAATCTTAGCATTGGGAATTATAGCTCGAAAAAGTTTAGCGATGGGAGAGACCAGTACTTTAACTCAATAAACATTGAAGCCAATTTATACTGCGACATAGTTAAGGTTAATTCATTTTCGTTGGTTGTTGGGGGTGGAACGATAATTAATAATTCGAAAGGATTATTAGGGACAGGGGGCATGGAAGTTCCAACTTCTCC
>JBBQPP010000042.1:0-14237 GCA_038217255.1 Bacteroidales bacterium
CTTTCTATTTTTCGCCGCTTTCCCAAATCAGGTTTTTTCCAAAACCCAATCGGTTGTCCGTCATTTTTATATAATCGACATGAAATACCCAAAACGTGGTTTTCATTGCAATTGCCAGGGGAAATTTTTTAAAATATGCAATTTTTGCTTTTGAAGCCAGATCTTTTTCCGGGATTTCCATGGTTCCACGAAATTGAATCCCCTGAACTTTTCCGACGATGCTGGTTTCAAGGACTACACTTCCGGCAACTTTTGGATTTTCATTTACGTCTTGAACGTGTTTTGATTCGGCACCGGAGGTAAAAACAAAACAGTTTTCCTCTTTGAGCCACACATAATAACAGTGTGCACACCAGGCATTATTTTCGCTGCAAGTTGCCAACGTTAATACATGGTGCTCTTTTATAAAATCTACAATTCGTTTTTCAGGATGATTCATTTTTGAAAATTTAAACGCTAAAAGTAGCTGTAACTTTATAATTAGGCAAATTGTAATTAGATTTGAGTAGAATGAAAAAATCAAAAGACAAAAGAATATGGCAACAGTAAAAACAATTTATCTTGGTGATTTGCGCACCGAAAACGAACATTTGCAATCAGGAAACAAAATCATTACTGATGCGCCCACCGACAATCAGGGAAAAGGAGAGGCATTTTCTCCAACCGACCTGCTGGCAACTGCACTGGGTAATTGCATAATGACAATTATGGGAATTAAAGCCCGCGATAATGGTATTGACATTATAGGAACAGGAATTGAAATTACAAAAATCATGGCCTCCAATCCAAGGCGGGTTGCGGAAGTTGTTGTTGAATTTACTTTTCCCAAAAAGAATTATACTGATGGAGAAAAACAGTTAGTTGAAAGTGTGGCTGGAAAAAGTCCTGTTCCGCTGAGTTTGCACCCCGATTTGAAGCAGACGATTAAGTTTAATTGGCCAAAGTAAGTTTAAAATTCCGAGTTCAAAGTTCAGATGGAATCCTTAAAGGAAGGTTGACGGGTTTATTGCTTTACCATTTTCCGTTCGTAATTGCTTTTTGAAGTTTTTACGTTTAAAATGTACATTCCTTTTGGTAAGTCGGGCCAGTTGAAATCTGTTTTATTTTCATGATATTGTTTTAAAAGTTGTCCTTCAATATTGAATAATTGAAGAGAAACCATTTGTTCATCTGCCGGAAGTTTGACTGAAAAGCTCTGTGTAAATGGATTCGGAAAAACCGCAACTTTATTCTTTTTAAGTTCTGGTTCAATGCCAACAATTAGCGATGTTTTAGAAACCAACCAGTAATCGGGGTCAATTTTTAGCCCGGCAACTTTAAAATTCACTTTAACAAAAAATTCCTGATTATTTTTGGTTTGAACCAATTGAAAATCCATAGAGTCGGTTTTACCGAAATCGTAAACCCGAACTGGAACAGACATTTCAAAAAATTCTACGGACGGATGCGAAGAAGTTTGCGAAAGCGTAATTTTTAAGATACCGTCATCAACTGGAGTAAACTCAGCCGAATAAACCGGAAATCCTTCACCATAATACCAGTCGTTGAAAAACTCTGTCAGAATTGTATCGCCTGCAATTTCCATATTCCGCACAAAATCATTTGTACGAGCAAAACCATTAGCTAATTTGGGGTCGTTAAAATAGCTTTTCATCCCTTTGAAAAAATTGTCATCGCCTAAAACCCAGCGCAGCATGTGCAGTAAATAGGCTCCTTTTGAATAGGAAAGTCGTCCGCTAAAAATGTCACCAACTTTTGTTGTGTCTTTTACATAAACCGAACCACCTGTAAGACTTATAATTCTGTTTAAATTGGCTGTTTTCCAGGTTGGCCACCAGTAACCATCCTGCAGGTTTTCGTACACAAGTCCGGTAAGATATGTTGCAAATCCTTCGTTTAGCCAGATATCGTGCCACGATCCGCAGGTTATATAATCTCCAAACCACTGGTGTGCCAGTTCATGGGCAATCAAATCATAATTAAAATTGAACATAAAACTCATGGTTTGGTGTTCCATTCCGCCACCCCAGCCAAATTGAGCGTGACCATATTTTTCGTTTACAAATGGATATTCGCCAATGATTTGATTATAAAGTTCAATAAATTCGACTGTTACGGGGGTTCTGACTTTTGCAGTATCTAAATTTTCAGGATAAACGTAATTCAGGATTTCAATTTTCCGACCATCCTCTAAATCTACCCAATCGGAATAAACGGCATAATTGGTAACAGCAATTGCAACAAGATAAGTTGCAATTGGGTGTCTGTGTTTCCAGTGCATTTGACGAACTCCGTTTTCCACTTTATCCGACACAAGTACCCCGTTACTTGCAGTCCTGTATATTTCTGGCGAGGTTACAATTATGTCGATAGAATCAATCTTGTCCATCAACGATTGTTTGCAGGGCCACCATTCCAAAGCACCATATGGTTCCGAAAGGGTAAAAATAGTGGGTGTTCCGGCATGTTCACTTTTTGTAAAGGCACCAAAACCATTGATTTTCGGTTCGGGTTCGCCCTGGTAATAAACAGATATTGAATCAATATCCCAAGCTTGTAAAGGTTGATTTAATTTTATCCGAAGTTTTTTTTCACTTAGCGTAAAATCAATTTTTTGATTATGCTGAAATACGGAATCTACTGTCATTGTTGAATCATTCAAATCAAACTCAATTTCGGCTAAATCCTCAACCTGACTGGTAAAATATGATGTTACACTTCCTTTTATATACTTAACATTTGGATTGATTTGCCACTCCATCCGCTGATAAACCAAATCATAATCTGAATAATTTTGACTCTCTTTAAATGCCGATTTCAGCACGAACTTTTGTTGATCCTGTGCTGCAATTTTATCGATAAAATCAGGATCAGGTTTCTGTGCAAATGCTGCGGCAGTAGAAAGTAAAAAGAGGAAGATGGATGATACTGTTTTAAGCATGTTATAATGTTATAAAAATCATTAATCAGATTGCTGAACCCCCTTCACGCGTTTAATTTTCAAACTTTACTTTGGCCAAATATATTGCCGTTTTTTCTTCGTGAGACGAATAATAACTCACCCAAAGAAAACCATCAAATAAAGCAAGTCCTGCATAGCTTGTATCGCCGCCCGAGGGAAGCTCAAGTACTTCTGTAAGTTTTCCGGTATATGGATTTATCTGGCAAAGCGAAGTTCGTGCCGGGCTCCAGCCATCTCCTCCATATAATCGTACGGCAGCCAATAACCGACCATCAGGCAGGAAAATCATGTGAGGTCCTCCGATCCTGACTTCCATATCTTTCCAGTTCCAATCAGTATATGGAGGAAGTGAAATTCCCAGTAATCCCGTTTTTTTCTCTCCATCTCTGCGTAGCAAACAAAACGCAGTATCACCTTTAAATACAATGGAAGTTTCGTTTGGATAACCTTTAATATTCAGATTTTCGACAAGTATTTCAAATGTTTTACCATCGTTACTGGAATATAATCTTAACGACTTTTCCTCGCGACAGCCATAACCAAAATTATATGCTTTCCCACTGTGCCATGTTGTTCTCCAAAGCCAAAAATCAGGGTCGCCAATTTCCTGTTTTTCACTCCATTTGTAACCGTCATTTGAAAACCAAACGAGCGACTGGTGTGTGTGAACCGATTTGTCGTGAAGTGCTTCTGCCCCGCTCAGCATAAGCTTTCCATCGGGTGTAACCGTAATTTTTGCATCGCGTAAATCCGAATCTGACGAAGTAATCAATGCTGCCGACTCCCATTTTTTGCCATCTTTTGAAGTAATTACACGCAAAGCGCCGTCTGCGGAAACATGTTTTTCCCCTTCCCGAAATACACAAAAGAATTGCTTGTTAAACTGCACCAAATCAGTGAAAGCGTTGTGGGGAGCTTTGTCCCAGATTCTTTCAACACTTACCAATTGCAGCGCACTTTTGTTTTCCTGAGCCAAAAGTAGAAAAGGAGATAATGAAAACAAGATATACAGTATGGTTGTATTTTTGGTCCTCAAATCACTGATTCTATGTGTTTTCATAATTATTTATTTTCGAAATATAATTGTAATTTGAAACAGATAAAGTAGATTTCCAATTTCAGCAAAACTAATTTGCTATTAATAAGATTATTAAAATTTTTTAGAGATTGAAAACATTCCAAAGGGAAGATTTCTTTATAATCAAAATGGTGTAGTATTAAAATAACGTAACCACAAAGCGATTACCTTGTGGTTACATTAAGAAATACACTTAAATATTCGTTTTAAAGCGATGCAAACACTTTTTCAAGTAGTTTTTTTGTTGCTATAATACCTTCTTTTTCAGTAAGTTCACTTCCTTCGTATTCTACGTCAACATAACCTTTGTACCCTGAATCTTTTACAATTTTCATCAATCTGTAAAAATCCATTGTGGTTTCATTTCCCTGGGCATCAAATGCATACGATTTTCCACTAACTCCTTTTGCATAAGGCATTAAAAGTTCAACGCCTTTGTAGCGGTCATATTCTTCACCGGTTTCGCGGTTAATTGTGAAATTACCAAAATCAGGCAGAGTTCCAACTCTTTTGTGGTCAACCAATTTCATCACACCCACTAGCCATTCTGCGTTACTCGATAGTCCGCCATGGTTTTCAACAATCACATTTATTTTTTTTGTGTCGCCATATTCGCACAACATGCGCAACCCATCGGCGGCCAGTTTTTGCTGTTCTTCGTAACTGCCTTCGCTACCGGCGTTCACACGTATTGAATGGCACCCGAGAAAAGCGGCTGCATCAATCCATTTTTTGTGGTTCTCAACGGTTTTAATACGTTCCGATTTGTCTGGCGCACCCACCATACCTTCTCCATCGCACATGATTAAAACGTTTTTAACTCCTTCGTTTTTAGTGATTTTCTTTAACTCAGCCAAATATTTTTCATCTTTTGCCTGGTCTTTAAAAAACTGGTTTACATATTCAACAGCTTCAATTCCAAGTTCACGTGAAACAACGGGAAACTGAAGATTTGTCATTTCTTTTGCAAACAAAGTTTTGTGAAATGACCATTCTGCAAGAGAGATTTTAAATGGCGATTCTTTTGCTGCAATTCCTGCAAATGCAGGCGATACAATCATAGTCCCGGCAGTTGCTGCAACTGTTGTTTTAATAAAATTTCTGCGATTTGTTGTGTTCATAATTTTATATCGTTTAATTTTTGTGAATTTAAATCCTGAAAAATATTCGTTTTTTATACAGATAGTAACAAAGAAACCACTCTAAAGTTAATATAGTAAGTGATGTAATTAAATTTGTTACAAAATCAGAAGCTCCAACCCAACCCAAAACCCCACCGGTAAAAATGGAAACAAAATCGTTGAACCATTGTTCGCCAACAGTGTTGAAAAACATGTAAATAAAAATTGCATTGGTTCCGAAAATTACAAAAGGGAAAATCCAGCCGTTCATTTTTTTTATATCAATGAGCCAGTAACTGAAGGCAAGCACGAGTAAGGCCCAGCCACCTGATACCAGCACAAACGAAGATGTAGAAATACGTTTAATAATAGGAGTTACTGATGTCCAGTCTAGCAAATAACCCATTGCAAGGATTATTACTCCGGCAAGGGCAATTTTTCTGAATTTATCCATCGCCGGTTTTTCCGACATTAACATTTGCCCGGCTACAACTCCCCAAATTGTATGCGCTGCAGTAGGGATGAAATTGATTGCAACCCAACCCCCGCCATTATTTATTTTACCCATCAAAACCATATCCATCCAACTACCAAAATTATGGTCCTTTACAAACGGCTGATTGTATCCTTCAAGCGAAAAAGTGCGGTAAGCAACTTCTGTTAAAATCAGAAGCCCAATGGAAACCGTAATTTGCACCGACCATTTGTATTGCATTAAAAAATAGGCGATTATAATTGTCACGGAAAGTTGGGAAAGTACATTCCATAACTCCCAAACTAATTTGTGGCTGTAACCGCAATGTAACCCAACGCCAAAAGCCAGCAAAAGGATACAGCGTTGAATAATGTGTCGTGTAATTTTCTTTTTTGTTTCGCCCATTTTAATTCGCTTGGCATACGAAAACGGCATTGCAACGCCAACTATAAACATAAAAAATGGCTGGATTAAATCCCAAAACCGCAACCCGTGCCAGGGGTGGTGATGAAATTGCTGAAAGAATGGTTCCAAAAAAGTTCCGGCAATTGGCTCTTTTACAAGTACACTCCATAGTGCGGTTCCTTCGGCAACAAGTAAAAACATAGTTATACCCCTAAAAAAGTCGAGCGAAAGAAGTCGTTGGCCTGGCAAGTTTTGACTTGATTTGTTTTCCATAAAGTCGGTATTATAAGTTGATTGAGGATCAAAATTAGTAAAATAGGATTCTATTAATCAGGATTGAATGATTTTCTTTTTTACTTTTTTGAAGAACTAATTTCGAATATTCTCCCAAATGCTGCCGTTTCCAATGGAAATATTTTGAATTATACAACGCAGGGGGTAATTCGGGTTGATATGAATTTTGGTGTTTCGTATGGTTCGCATATTAAAGATACAAAAAATGTTTTGATGAAGATTGTTGAAGTCATCACCAGACTCCAAGTCGGGTGATGACTAAAGACTAAATATACTTAAACCGTTTGATATTCTTTTTGGGCGTTTTTTCAAACTCCTCGTTAACTATTTCAAATCCAGTTATTTGCTCATATTTTGGAAGTTCGGCATTGGTTTTTTTAATGTTCTCCTGCATAATGTGTTGCAATGCAGCTTCTTCAATTTTTTCAAGTTTCATAGCTTCAAAGTCAGGATAAATCAAGGCAATTAATTTTCCGTTTCTTTCAGTGACAACACATTCGCCTACAAACGGCTGGTTAGTTAGTTTCGATTCAATTTCTTCGGGATAAATGTTTTGCCCCGAAGCACCCAGTAACATATTTTTCGAGCGGCCTCTAATATAAATAAAGTTGTTTTTATCAATAATCCCCAAATCTCCGGTTTTCAGCCATCCATCTTCGGTAAACGAATTGCTGGTAGCTTCTTCGTTTTTATAATATCCAAGCATTACATTATCTCCTTTAACCTGGATTTCGCCAACTTTGATGTAAGGATCTTCTGAGTCAATTCGTACTTCCATCCTGTCAACAAGTTTACCTGCTGATAATCGCATGGTTTTATCCCAGGATTCGTAACTTATCAGCGGCCCGCATTCCGTCATCCCATATCCAATTGAAAACGGAAAGTTAATTCGTTTGAAAAACTTCTCAACGTCGGCATTCAAGGGTGCGCCGCCAATTACAATTTCGAAAAAACGGCCACCAAAAGTTTCAAATAGTTTTGACTTTATTTTTTTGAGGAGTATTGAAGAAATGCCCGGAATGTGCAACAATATTTTAATGACAGGTTTTTCAAGCGTTGGCAACAATCTTTTCTTGTAAATTTTTTCAATTATAAGCGGAACTGAAAGTACAAGATGTGGTTTCACTTCGCCAAAAACTTTCGTAAGTAGCGCTGGTGCCGGCATTTTGTTCAGAAAAGTAATGTGACACCCAACCGACAAAGGGAACAAAAATTCAAAAAGCAAACCATAAACATGCGCCATTGGTAAAAATGAAACTATTTTATTCCCTGTTTTCAATGGCATGTGTTCACGGGCATAAACAATGTTGGAAACCAAACTGCGTTCAGGTATCATCACACCTTTCGTAAATCCTGATGTTCCTGAGGTATATGAAATGATGCATGGATCTTCAGGTTCCCATTCCTGAAAGGCAAACCCTGTCTTTTTAAGTTGATTTTTGTCGTAATACTGAAATGAATCGTTGATTTTATATTGAACATTTTCATCTTTCGCATTAAACAACGAGAAATCTTCAAGAACCAAAACTGCCTGTGCCAAAGGCAAATTTTCGATATCCACTTTTTCGAGGAGCGATTTTGCTCCAATCACGATTTTTGCTTCAGAATGGTTGATTATGTGGTTGGTATTGGTTTTATTGAAATCGGGCAGAACGGGAACAATTATCAAACCCGATGAAACAGCAGAAAGAAAAGTGGCTCCCCAATTAGCTGAATTCCTGCCAAGTACAGCAATTTTATCTCCTTTTTGCAAACCCATGATTTGGTAGAAAAGTTGGAGCGACATTATGGTATTGGCCACTTCGCTGTATTTCATATCCTTTCCTTCATAATCGGAAAATGCCAGTTCATTCCAGTTATTGTGAAAAGAATTCGTGAAAAGTTTAGCAAGAGTTGTTTTTTTCATAAAAATAGATTGTAATTGAATGAACTAAATTAAGAAAAAAAAGGACATAGGTATCTTTTGAATCAAGGAGCTTTGGAATATTTTTGCAATACAATAAATTAACATTAATTAACACTTATGTAAATAAATGAATATAAGATATATAGGCATTATATTAGAATAATGTCTAATAAATAAATAAATAAAGTAAACAATAGTGGGTAGTTGTTTTTTATAGTGTTGAAACAAATTAATAATGGTTAGAAAATAGAAATTAGAAACAATTAAAATAGAAATTATGAAAACAATGAAAACAATTTTCGCATTAGTGGTGGCAGTGTTTATTTATGGAGGTGTAATAGCATCAGGAAATTTGCGTGTGAACATTACAGATTTAAACAATAGTTTGACAGAAGTTGAAATTTTGAATACAAAAATGAGCATGTTCGAAATTGATGTAAAAAATGAAAAAGGTGAGTTAGTGTTTTACAAAGAGACAAAATCACTGGCTACAAATTACAAACGGAAGTATGACTTTTCGAAATTAGAAAATGGAAATTACTTTTTCACAGTTAAAATCGATAACGAATCGAAGGAAACAAAATTTAATATGGACAAAGGAAAAATGACTGTGTTGAAACAAACGAAAATGGTAGATCCCGTATTTATATTTAGCAATAATCAATTGAAGTTGTCATACCTGAATTTTGAGGAAGAAAAAACAACGTTAACAGTTTATGATTCAAACAGAAATGAATTGTATAAGAAAGATTTAAATTCGGATTTTGTAATCCAGAATGGCCTCGATTTTTCGAAAGCAGCCAGAGGGTCATACAGTGCGGTATTGAGCACTGGGAATTATTCTCATAGCTATGATATTTTTGTAGATTAGGTTTAGGTTTAGATTTTGGTTTAGTCGGTTTGATGCGGCTTCATTTGAGGCCGCTTTTTTTTGTCCGGAATTTGTTGGTTGTTTGACTTCGGGTTATGTTATAAATCTCAACTAACAAGCAACTCACAAAACTTTTTAGGAACCCTTCTGTTAATGTATTCAGTTATAAAAAACAGGAAAGATGAAAAGGATTATTGTGATTTTATTGGTTTTGATTTCGGGTCAGGTATTTTCCCAAAACTTTGAAAAAGTTGCAGTTGGAAAAAAAGCAGTAGATTTTAATTTGAAAACCATTCAGGGAAACGATATTCAGTTGAATGAAATATTAAAAAGCAATGCAGTTGTTTTGATTGTGTTGCGCGGTTGGCCGGGCTACCAGTGCCCAATATGTACAAAACAGGTTGGCGGTTTGATTGCGGATGCGGATAAGTTTTCAGAATTGAAAGCTGTGGTTTTAATGGTTTATCCAGGTCCTTCGGCTGATCTACAGAATCATGCAAAAGAATTTTCTGAAGATTTTAACTTTCCCGATAACTTCCTGTTTACCCTTGACCCGGATTATTCGATGATTAACAAATATGGTTTGCGCTGGGATGCACCAAAGGAAACTGCTTATCCTTCCACATTTGTTATTAGCAAAAATGGTGAGATTGTGTATTCAAAAACAAGCACAACCCACGGTGGCCGGGCAAATAATGAAGAAATATTTGAAGCTTTGGGAAAATTATAGTCTGTTGTTTTTTCTATAAACCCCTTCTTGTTTAAGATTTTTCTGATTCGAAAATTAACTAAATTATGTACTTAAAGTACATTTAGAAACAATCAATAATTATGGATTTTGGATTTTGGTCGCAAGAGTTTTATTACAATACAATTACAAGTTGGGCAATTGCCTTTGGAGTTATTCTTGGAGCAGTAATAGTTGCGAAAATATTGTACATGTTTTCGGGTAAAATAATTAAAAAAATTACACAAAAAACAAAAACGAAACTTGATGATATTTTAGTAGATAAGCTTGAGGAGCCTGTTATTTTAGCTCTGATATTACTTGCTGCCTGGAATGCAGTAAAATTGAATCTTACTTTTCCCGAAGATATTTTTGCAGTTGTGAGTAACGGCTTTCATTTTGCAATTGCCATTATGATAACCTGGTTAATTGCACGAACAGTTAACGCTCTTATTGTTGAGTATGCTGTGCCACTTACGGAAAAATCAGAAAGTGATTTTGATGATCAACTCCTACCCGTATTACAGAAGGGACTTAGAATTGTGATTTGGACGCTGGGAATTATTGTGGCTTTGAATAACGCCGGATATAATGTAACTACACTGATTGCAGGATTGGGGATTGGCGGTCTTGCTTTTGCCCTGGCAGCCCAGGATACTGTGAAAAATATTTTTGGTGGGGCAATGATTTTTTTAGATAAACCTTTCAAACTAAATGACAGGATAAAGATTAATGGTTTCGATGGTTTTGTTCATGAAATAGGTATAAGAAGTACCCGGTTAAGAACTTTAGAGGGTAGAATTGTTACCATGCCCAATGCAGTATTTTCTGACCAACCCGTTGAAAATGTAACTCTTGAACCCAGCAGGAAGGTTATTTTGGATCTAGGGCTTACATACGATACTCAGCCGGAACAAATGGAAGATGGTATTAAAATTCTTAAAGAAATAGCCCAGGATCATCGTGATAAGTTAGAAGAAAAAATATTGATTACATTTGATACTTATGGAAATTTTGCATTGGGTTTAAAATTCATCTACTATATTTTAAAGGAAAGCGATATTTTTGAAACGCAAACAGCCATAAATCTGGATATACTCAAAAGATTTAATGAAAAGGGACTTGAATTTGCTTTCCCAACTCAAACTATTTATAAAAAGGAATTGAATTAGGATTTATCTGACTTCTAAAAATGCCGAATCTGTTAAGATTTTGCATTTTTATTTTCATGGGTGCGGCGATTTTTAATCGCCGTTTTTTATTGCGATTAAAAACCGTATCACCCATTAAAAAGCTGATCCCTTTCGGAACCGGCTTTATATTTCATTACAATATTTTCTTTCTTCCTCCCTCTCCTTTTGGAGAGGGCCGGGGAGGGGCTTATTTAAACGCCTCAATCAAAACTTCCAAAATTTTCTTCCCAGCGGCAGCAACATTTGTTCCCGGACCAAAAATAGCAACTGCAACTGCATCGTATAAGTATTGGTAATCCTGTGCCGGGATAACTCCACCACAAATTACCATGATATCATCGCGGCCCAGTTTTTTCAGTTCTTCGATTACGGCAGGTACCAATGTTTTGTGTCCTGCTGCCAATGATGAAATACCCAAAACATGCACGTCGTTTTCAACGGCTTGTTTCGCGGCTTCTTCCGGCGTTTGAAACAACGGTCCCATATCCACATCGAAACCGATATCTGCATAACCTGTGGCACCTGTTTATGAAACCATTAAAGAAAAGGTAGCTGCATCAAAGGTCGTTGGTGGTTACGAATCGGGCAAACACAACAAACTTCAAGCATTTATAAAAAGGCTGATAAAAAACCTGGGCTCAATCTTTACTTTTCTTTACCACCCGGAAGTGCCTCCTGACAACAACGGCTCCGAGAGGGCTATCAGAAATGCAAAAGTAAAAATGAAAATCTCCAACCAATTTAAGTCATTCGGTTTTGCCAGTCATTATGCAATTATCAGATCGGTCATTGACACAACAATTAGAAACTCGAAAAATGTATTTTATGCCCTATCTTACCTGGCTAATCAAGAATTAATTACTGCTGAGTAGGAACAAATTTAGAATAATGGAAAAAAATATTTGCTTTCAATAGTTATTCAATCATTAACAGATAAATTTATACCATAAATTAAGATCGATCGAATTCCCTGAATTAAGGTGGCTTTTTAATTTTATGTTTATTTATAAAACTGAAATAACCAACTATTATGAAAATTGGGATTGAAGCACAGCGCATTTTCCGCAAGAAAAAACATGGAATGGATATGGTGGCCCTTGAACTTATTAGGAATTTGCAGTTAATCGATCACGAAAACGAATATGTGGTTTTTGTAGCACCTGATGAGGATGACCAAGTTATTCAAGAAACCCCAAACTTTAAGATTGTGAAGCTTGATGGCGGATTCTATCCATTATGGGAACAAATTACTCACAGTGTGAACTTTTTCTCTACCTATCACTACGCGAAAGTTTTGGCATACCAATGCTGGAGGCCATGGGTTGTGGTGCTCCGGTAATTACTTCCACCACTTCGTCGATGCCCGAAATTGCTGGAGATGCCGCCATTTTAGTTGACCCATTTAAGCCTGAAGAAATTACCCAGGCCATGATCCGGGTTATTTCGGATAAAAAACTAAAAAAAGAACTGATTGCAAAAGGCTTTGTTCAGTCTGCTAAATTTTCATGGAAAGAAATGGCTGAGCAATTCGTGGTAATTTACCATGATCTGGAAGCCGGGATTGGAAGAAAGCAGAAACCCAACTGATTTGAAAAAGCTCTGGACATATTTTTTATACCTGACTGATTACTTGAAACATGGCGATTTTTTCTCGGTATTGGCAGCCGTCAAATATCTGCTGTTTATGAAATCACACAACGGCGACCGTGTTATTCAAACATCGATAGGGAAATTCTATTGCCGAAAGAATACCAATGACTTTCAGTTTGCCAATTATTATTACGAGTGGGGCGTCAAAAAGTACATGCTGAAACACTTAAACGAATTCAATGTTTTTATTGATGCAGGCGCCTGTGTTGGCGATTATTGCATTTTAATGGCGAAAATGGGTAAAAAATGCTTTGCGTTTGAGCTTGTTCCTGACAATATCAGAATTATAGAGAAAAACATGCAATTAAATGACCTTCAGGGGAAAGTGAAAGTGTTTCCATATGGTTTGGGTGATGCAGATTATTCGACCAGTTTTACTTTCAATCCCATAAATACAGGCGCATCGCGAATCAACAAAATCAGAACATCCGGGTTTGAAAAAGCTGAAATTCGAAAATTGGATAATTTAATTTCGGAAATGGCTATTGGACAAAACGAAAGAATATTAATTAAACTTGACGTTGAGGGAATGGAGACAGAAGCTATTAAAGGAGCGTTCAAATTTATTTTGAACTATTCTGATATCCATCTAATCATTGAAGAAAAGCACAGCGGAAAGCAACTTATTCAAGATGCACTCAATGAGATTGCACTTTTTGAATTTGGCAAAGTTGACGAACTAAATATTTATGCAAAAAAAATACGAAACCACTTAAATTAACAGGTATAACAGCAATTAATGTCATTTTCTGGGTTCTCCTGTTTATTGTTTTCTATGCATATATTGGCTATGGTATTTTGCTGTTTGTAATGGTTCGGACGATGGAACTCCTGATGAGCTATTAAATAACGAGGGAGTTACGGTTCATCATCTTCCGGAGCGAAATGGCAAGATAGGCGCAATGAACCGTGGGATGAAATTTGTGCAAACGCCAATCGTAGTTTTCTGCGATGCCAATACCATGCTGGGAAATGAATCAATCCTCCGAATTGTGAACCTTTTCAGCAACCCGAAAGTGGACTGTGTATCGGGCGAAAAACGAATTTTCAGCAAAGACAAAGATGCTGCTGCGGGTGCCGGTGAAGGGTTGTACTGGAAATATGAATCTGTCTGTTTTTTTTGGGTTGAAGCTATATTTAAAAAGATCTCAATCAGTAAACTGGGAGCGGGCAAAACGAGGAAATAAATAAGCACTCTTCATTTGGATTCTAATTCCGATTTAGAACTCTCAGTTTTTAATCTTTTAGGAGAAGAGGTTTTGAATAAAAAACAATATAATTCAATGCCAGAGACATTAAACTTGAAATTGAACATCTGAAGCCAGGAATTTATCTATATTCTGTTATGTCTGATGACTTTCTGAAATCGGGAAAATTTATCAAAACCGAGTAAGAATTAAACTGTATCTTTTTGGAAAAGAGCGGGTACCGTTCGCAGAATCAGATTCAAATCATACCAGAACGAGTAATTGTTACCCACAAAGTGATCTGCATATTCATTATCCAGTCGCATACGTTCTTCTTCCGACATATTGCCTCCCCTACCTCTAAGTTC
>JBBQPP010000043.1:0-14212 GCA_038217255.1 Bacteroidales bacterium
CCCCGATATTTATCGGGGTTCCTTCTTTCTTACAACAACTTTCCATACGAAAAAAGCCACCCTCTATAACTGAGAATGGCTCTATTTTTTTTTAAAATATCTTATTTCTACATACACCATTCTCAGTTCTTCTCAATGAGAAGAATAATACCTAATAGTAGGTTGAGAACAGATATGTTGAACATTGAATTCATTTTTACTTACAATTTGGATGCAAATATGAAAATAATTTTTTAAAATGAAAATTAAAAGTACCCTTTTATTGATGAAAAATAATAAAAAGATGAATTTGTCTGAATAATAAGTGGGAAGTCGGAACTCCGATATCGGGGGGAAGAATGGGAACAGGAGAATCCTTTCTCCTGATTTTAAGTGAATTTGTAAAAAGAACGGTTTTTTAATTACCTAAAGGCTGAATTCACGGACTTAGGAAAGTCCGCATCCCTTGACCGCATCCAGCTCGCGGTTTCATATACGAATTGATTGCAGTAATCAACCTTTTTAATAGTGTCTATGTTTTTAAACGTTTTGCGGATTTTTTCGCCGTTAAAGGTATAAAATAGTTGATTTTGATTTTAAAAAAAGAACGTTTCATTACTCAGGTAAAAACAAAAATCCCGGACTTTGGAAAGTCCGCGTCCTTGTCTGGAAATCACCGATGTATTCGGGTAATAGCCAAAAAACTTTGAACTTTGAACCCGGAACTCATACCCCGCAACCTACTTAACTTCATCAGGCTTGCCAGTTCTCACTTTATTTTCTTCCGGTTCCTTAACTATTTTTCTGTCAAAAATATCATATTTTGAAAGTGGGCGTAGGTAGATTTTCCAATCGAACCCTTTCAGTTTTTTGTCTTCCTCTGTTAATTCGAATAGGGGTTTGAGTTCTCCTTCGGGGGCTTTCAAAAACGAAATTGTATAAATTTTACCTTCCTTGAAACGTATTGATATTTTGCTGCTTTCGGCCCGGTTCAGCCCAATTATTTGTTCCTTTTCACGGGCGTAATAAAGTGTTTGGCCATTCCCGTCAACTTCGATATTGTTCAACCTATTGTTGATTATATATCCAACCATTTCTTTGCCTTTTATCTGGTCGTACATATTGGAATCCTGTTTCGAGATGATAAAACTGTTTCTTGTCAGGTGCAGTTCATCGGGTGCATCCTGAAATTGTTTCATCTCAATCATATCAGCTGTAAGTTGATGAATTTCAGACCAAACAACGGGGGAATTGTAAAGTTGGATTAAGGAATCGCGGGTGAAATAAACCATTGAATCACAAAGGCCCTGAAGGTCGGTTCGGAAGAACCGGACTTTATGATAGCCAAAAACTATTTTCTCATCAGGCACTGTGTCAGGTGTAGTCCTTAAAGTGTCGGCATGTAAAAACAGCGTATCCCGTTCATCGTAATTCATATAAACCGCGGAGTCGGTAACCATTGCTGTTTTAAGTAAATCATTGTATTCAGCAACATTTCCGGTGATAATTGAACTGTTTTCCAAATCAGTTATTCTTACCGAACCGAGGGCTATTCCTGATTTATTTTCTTTGTTGTATCGAATATAATTGGCGGCAATATTTTGCGTTTCATTTGAAATTTTAGGATTTTTAAGCAATTCAGCTTCACCTGTATTCGAATCGTACCAACCATTTTCAGCATAAAGTGTATTCGCCGAATCACGAATTGTAGTGGGTCCCGTAATAAAAATACGCTTGGTTTCGGTGCTGTAACTCACAGTATCACTGGTCAGTGTAAACTTGTCGTTGACCGCTACCACATCCTTAAAAAGATATAACAAATCATCGTTTACATGATACCTTCCAATTTCGCTTGTAATGGTTGTTGTGCTGTCGATTATTTTTCCTTTATCGTTGTAATAACTAATATTGGCAGCCATATCGTAATCAAGCGTATCGGTATAAATTGTAGTTGATTTGTTGATTAGTTTAACATTTCCCCAGGCTCGTGCAAAACTAATATCCCCGTCATAAAATACTTTATTTGCGTACAAATGAAGTGTGTCGTTTTGTTTAATGTGCACATGTCCAAAAGCGTCAACACGATTGGTTCCGGTGTAGGTGTATGCGCTGTCGCACCACATCAAAATGTTTTTGTGGCTGATAAGAACCGAATCAATCAACCGCTGTGCATTTGCCGCAATTTGTTCGCTGGCTTCAAGAGAACCTGCCCGAAGTATTTCAACCCTTTTTTTTTCCTGAGAAAAAGAGAAGTGAGAAACAAGCATTAACAAGATAAGTAACTTCCATTTATTATTCCGGAAGTTCGGAACCATATGGAACTTTGGTGAAAGCATTAAAGCAGTTTTTCGATGATATTGTCCACCGAAATCCCTTCAGCTTCGGCTTTGTAGTTTTTTATGATTCGGTGTCTCAGAATTGCAGGTGCTATTGTTTTAACGTCTTCAATGTCGGGCGAATATTTACCGTGCAATGCCGCGTGGGTTTTGGCTCCCAACACAAGATACTGAGATGCCCGCGGACCAGCCCCCCATTTCAGGTACTGGTTTGATATTTCGGCTGCAAGTGAGGTGTTTGGCCTTGTTTTGGCTGCCAGTTTTACCGCATATTCAAGCACACTGTCGTTGATCGGAATTTTGCGGATTAGGTTTTGGTAATACATAATTTCTTTACCCGAAATAACTGGTTTTAAGTCGATTTCTAAATTTGCAGTTGTATTTTTTACAATTGTCAATTCGTCTTCAAAATTTGGATAATCCAACCAAACCGAGAACATAAATCTGTCGAGTTGAGCTTCGGGCAGTGGGTAGGTTCCTTCCTGCTCAATAGGGTTTTGTGTCGCCAGAACAAAAAACGGGTCTTCCAGTTTAAATCGCTGCCCGGCCGTTGTAATCGCCCTTTCCTGCATGGCTTCCAAAAGTGCCGATTGTGTTTTTGGCGGAGTACGGTTAATTTCATCGGCAAGAATAATATTTGCAAACAGGGGACCTTGTATGAATTTGAAATTACGTTCATGGTCCAATATTTCTGTACCGATAATATCAGAAGGCATTAAATCGGGTGTAAACTGGATTCGGCTATATTTTAACCCGAGGATTTTTGCAATTGTGGTAACCAAAAGTGTTTTAGCCAACCCGGGAACACCAATCAGTAAAACATGTCCCTGGCTAAACAATGAAATCAGTACTTGCGTCACAATTTTATCCTGGCCGTAAATTACACGGGTTATTTCATTTTTTAGTTCATCAAATTTTTTCTGGAGGGCGTCAAGCGCTTCCACGTCATTTTTAAAAATCATCGGGTAAATATTGAATTGTTATTCAGTGAATTATTTAATCCAGTTTTCAAAATTAAAGTTGCAATTGGCATAAGTAGGGTCAATACGGATGTAGGTTTCCGATTGTTGTTTGCTGATCCATTCATTAAATACATTTTCTTTCTTTTTAACAAGGTACATTTCGGCAAGTTGTTGGTAGTCGTTTTGCAAATCCGCTTTGTGCGAATCGGTTTTTTTAATCACTTTAATGATTTTAAATAGCGGAAGCTGGGTCTCCTTGTCAATAGATTCAAAAGGATTGGAGACTTCGTTAAGATTCATTTTTGTAATGATTTTACTAACATCCGGGTCCAAATCTTCAACTGCAAATTTTGAAGACATGGTATTTGGGTTGATTACTACGCCTGCATTATTTCTTGAATTTTTATCAGAAGAAAACATTGTGGCGGCTTCTTCAAACGTAATTTCTTTTTTTCTGATCAGGTTAGCAAGACTGTCTAACCTTGTTTGGGCTTTTTCTTTAGCTTCAATCGAAACTTTTGGTTTTATGAGGATGTGTCTTGTATTTACTTTGTCACCTTTTTTGTCAACAAGCTGAATGATGTGGTATCCAAAAGCACTTCGAATTACGTTTGAAACTTTATCGTCTTTTAGATTAAATGCTGCTGAGGCATATGCAGGGTCAAGCTCAGCCCGGCCTAAATAACCAATTACCCCCCCATCTTTGGCCGATCCGTCTTCAGAATAAAGTACTGCCATTGTTGCGAAACTCGAACCGTCTTCAATGCGTTTTTTTATATCGCGCAATTTCGATTTAATGCGGTTATCTTCATCCAAATCAATGGTCGGTTGAAATGTAATTTGCGCATATTCATATTGCGTTGGAAGTGTGGGGATTTCTTCGTTTTTTAAATTTCTGAAATTATACCTCACTTCAGATGGTGTTACTGTTACATCTTTAACAATCTTTTCACGCATTTGCTGGCTAAGAAGCTGGTTCCTGATTCCTTCCTTCATTTCAGATTTTATTTCCATAAAAGGTTTTTTGAAATATTCTTCCACTGCTTTTTCGTTTCCCATATACGATACATACATTGCAAGTTGCTGGTCCATCCGTTGATTTACCTGGCTGGGAGTAACTTCAATCAAAGTATCCAATTCAGCCTCGGCAACAAGTAATTTATCTACAAGAAAATTTTCAAGTATTTCACATTTCATATCACCTTCCGAAGTAACTCCCTGCGCTTGCTGTTCAATATTCATCCGTTCTATTTCGCTTTTTAGGATGATGTTGCCACCAACTATTGCAACAATTTGGTCAACTACTTTATCCTGGGCAGTTACCGATGTTGTGAAAATTGCAGCAACAATGATTAGAGCAATGATTTTTGATGTTTTGTATATTTTCATTCTATGTTATTTTTCTGTGTATATTTTAAATTTATTTTGTCTCACACCCTCTTTATAAACGTTTTCTTCCACTTGTTTTAGAAACTCAAGTTTGCGTTTGTTGAGAATCAGGTTTTTTATGTTGTTTTTAACATAATCAATCGGTGCCAGCTCGTTTTTTAATTTGTAATCCTGAATGTTGACAAGATAATAATAAATTGAATCTTTTAGTTCAATCCGGTTATTATGGTCAAGGAACTGTTTGTCATCCATTATATTGCCCGGGATATTGTTTTTTACAACTTCAAAATTGACCCAGTTGTCGTTAAAAAAATCAAAACTTTTTGCATACTGAATGCTGTACTCACGCACAGCATTTTTTCCTTCTTCCGAATCATCGTCAACTAATTCATTGATTAACTTAGTGTTTGCAACCTGTATCGGAATCTTAATAAAAACAGCTTTTACAATATTTGCGTTTAGTTTGAAATTTTCGGGGTTTTCATTGTAATACTGATCGATTTGTGTTTTTGTAACCAAGGTATCCATTTGCTGGTTCATCAATTCGTTTTTGTATTTGTAAATTATCAACGAATTGCGGTATTCTTCAATTTCTTTTGATAAATTTTTTTGTTCCAAAGAAAGGTTTTCATTTGCTTTTTGAATAAGAAGCTCCTGTTTTACCCATTTTCTTATATAATCATTAGCTAATACAGTGCTGTCTTCCACCTCTATATTTTTGGGGATTATTTGGGTAATTTCACTTTGTAAAAGTTTTTTTTCGCCAACCTGTGCAATAATTTTATCGTCACCAACATCGGGTTTTGTGCAATGCAGCAACAAAACCGAAAAGAATAAAACAAAAATATATTTCACTTGAACCTTAAACACCATTAATTGATTTCAGTAATTTTTTATTGACTGTAATTTTATATTTGGATCGAAGTTCTTTTATCCATTTATCCTCAAGGTATTTTTGATAATCAGATACATAAAGTCCACGGGCTTCGTCAAGTGTTTTAGGTTCAGGCGGAATTTTGTCACCCCGTATAAAAGTTAATTCACTGCTGAAATTATTTGGTTTGGTACCATCCCACACATAATAATCAACAACAGGATTTGCGCCTTTTTCCCAGGCACCTTCATTTATTGATATTAAATTTTCATTTGCATTGAGCAGGTCGGTAATTTCGGCAACCGTCATTTCGGCAGCAAAAAATTTGTCGGCTTCCTCTCTTGTTGAATCATTTTTGCAAGTAACAACCATTCCCTTGAAACGTTCTTCCCACAAATACTGATTCGTATTTTTTTTATAATATTCCTCAAGTCCAACCGTGTCCTGGGATGCAAAATTCCAGATTTTTTCTTCTGAAATATTAAAAAGCAAAATTCCATCATGATATTCCTGCACTAAATACCTGAAATCGGGGTATTTCGATTCAAGTTTTGAGTTTTCAAGCGCCGTAATTTCGTATTCAACCCAATTGTTAAATTGACTGAGAAATGAAACAGTATCAGTATGCTTTTCTTTCAAATATTTCTGAAACTGTGCAACTGAATAACTTTTATTGTCGATGTTAAATAATTCGAGATTAGTAAAATCAAGTGTGTCGTTACTGTTTTTGTTGTACAGTTTATTTTTTGCTTCCAGATTTTCGCTGTAATTATATTGTTTCTTTAATTTATCGATAAAAACCTGTTTACTTGTAATACTTCTTTCGGGGTCTTGTTTAATGCGGGTTTCGAGCATTGCTTTTGATTCTTCAAATGACGCAACCGGCCGTGTATCGAGTTTTTTAATGATGTGGTAACCATAAGGAGTTTCAATCGGTTCAGAGTAATCACCCACATTTTTAAGGGCAAAAGCAGCATTGGCAAACTCAGGTATCATTCGACCTGAAGAAAACCAGGCCATTTCACCACCTTGTACAGATGAACGTTTGTCATCGGATGCAGTTTTGGCAAGTTCTGCAAAATCAGCACCGTTTTTTAGAACCGTGTAAATCGAATCAATTTGTGTTTTTAATTGCGATTTTATTTCAGGAGTAACTTCTTTTGGGAGCATTTTCATGATGTGTGCAACCAAAATTTCGCCCTGATTCTCTCGAATATCGTCAACTTTTAAAAGATGATAACCAAATGAACTTCGTATTGGTTGGGAAACTTCGCCCACAGGAGTTGTAAATGCAGCATTTTCAAACGGTACAACCATTTGAAAAGCTGTGAAATAACCCAGCTTTCCTTTGTTTGTTTTTGCTGATGGATCTTCTGAATATTCAACTGCTGCTTCGTTAAAATCTTTGCCGTCGTTAATTTCTTTGCGTATTTCCTCAATTCGTTTTAAAACTGCCGCATCTTGTTCTGGCGAGGCATTTTTAGGTACTGTCAGTAAAATATGGCTTGCATTTACTTCTTTTGTTGTCCTTTCGTACAAGTCGCGAATCATTTGCTCATTGTATTTAACATCAGTCAAATACGGAGCTGCCAGTTCTTCTCTGTATCCCGCCAGTTCATTAATGAATACCGAGCTGGTATCCATTTTCAAATTTTCAGCTTCAAGTACTTTAAGTTTGAAATTGATAAACAAATCCAAATATTCTTCCGGAGTTTTTTTCTCGGTTTCGTTGTAAAGGTTATTGTTGTTTTTTTGATAGATACGTTCAAATTCACCTTTGCTAACTTTAGTTTTACCAATGGTAATAAGAGTTTCGTCAGATTGTGAAAACGCAGTAAAAGCAAAAACACTTAAAAAGAAGATAGAAAAAATTGTACGGTTCATAACTAATATTCTTTGTTTTGAAACAATATTTTAAATAGAACAATGAGTTTCCAATATATCATTATCCACAAGTTCAAATTTCTAAGGTTGTAGTTAAACAATAGATTGTTTTGATTATTGACGAGCGCTGTAATTCGGTGCTTCACGTGTTATTGTAACATCGTGCGGGTGGCTTTCATTTACACCGGCGTTTGAAATCCGTGTGAATTTTGCCTGTTGCAATGTCTCAATGTTTTTTGCTCCACAATATCCCATTCCGGCGCGCAAACCACCGGTAAGCTGGTAAAGTACTTCGTCAAGGTTTCCTTTGTAAGGCACTCGGGCAGCAATTCCTTCCGGTACAAGTTTTTTAATGTCTTCTTCCATATCCTGGAAATAACGGTCTTTCGAACCTTGCTGCATCGCCTCAATTGAACCCATTCCGCGGTATGATTTGAATTTTCTTCCCTGGAAAAGGATTGTTTCGCCGGGTGATTCTTCAACTCCTGCAAACATACCACCGGCCATAATTGAACTGGCGCCTGCTGCAAGTCCTTTAACAATGTCTCCTGAATAACGAATTCCACCATCTGCAATAACCGGAACCCCGGATCCTTTAATAGCTTTTGCCACACTGTAAACTGCTGAAAGTTGCGGAATACCAACCCCTGCAATTACACGGGTAGTGCAAATCGAACCTGGACCGATCCCAACTTTTACTGCATCGGCACCAGCTTTTACAAGTGCAATTGCTGCTTCAGCAGTACCAATATTTCCTGCAACAATATCTTTTTCAGGATATTTTGCTTTTATTTTTTTCAACATTTCAATCACACCAAAAGAATGTGCATGGGCTGTATCAATTACAAGTGCATCAACCTGTGCTTTCACCAAAGCATCAACCCGGTCCATTGTATCCCCTGCAATCCCGATTCCTGCAGCACAACGCAACCGACCTTTTTCATCTTTACATGCCAGCGGTTTGTCTTTCGCCTTTGTAATATCCTTGTAAGTAACCAAGCCAATCAATTTGTTGTTTTTGTCAACAACCGGCAGTTTTTCTATTTTATATTTTTGAAGGATGTCGGCAGCTTTTTCCAAATCTGTTGATTCAGTGGTCGATACTAAGTTGTCTTTTGTCATTACATCCACGATCGGGCGGTTCATATCCTTCTCGAAACGCAAATCGCGGTTTGTAACAATACCCACCAAATATCCTTGATTGTCAACTACCGGAATTCCGCCAATTTTGAATTGTGCCATTAAGGTAAGAGCATCAATTACTTTCTTTTCGCGGGTAATTGTTATCGGATTATATATCATCCCGTTTTCAGCACGTTTAACTGACATAACCTGCTGGGCCTGTTCATCGATACCCATATTTTTGTGGATTACGCCAATTCCACCTTCACGGGCAATGGCAATCGCCATTTTATATTCGGTAACTGTATCCATTGCAGCACTCACAATGGGCATATTTATAATGATTGAACGGGTAAATTTTGAACTCAAATCAACTTCGCGGGGCAAAACTTCTGAATATGAAGGAATTAATAGAACGTCATCGTATGTCAAACCTTCAAATTCTACTTTATCAATTAAAAACGACATATTTATCTGTTTTAAGTTTTTAAATTAATGCGCAAAACTACAAATTTTAGTGGATTATAACCGAATATTTTTAAGCGTGTCAATGATTTGAGCCATAAAAATTGTTAAACCCTAAAATGATTTCTTAATTTGTATTCATGGAAAATTACAGGCAGATATTGACCCGTTATTGGGGTTACCCCGATTTTCGACCGATGCAATTGGAGCTAATAGAATCGGTTGCAAGCGGAAAAGATACGCTTGGATTGATGCCGACCGGAGGTGGGAAATCGGTTATTTTTCAGGTTTATTCGCTTTCGAAAAAAGGAATTTGTATTGTAATTACACCGCTCATTGCCCTTATGAAAGATCAGGTGGAAAACCTGAATAAACGTGGTATTAAAGCACTAGCAATCCACAGCGGTATGTCGCCAATGGAAATAAAAATAACGCTTGACAATGCCGTTTGGGGAGAATATAAATTCCTTTATGTTTCGCCGGAAAGGTTGAATTCAGAACATTTTAAGGAACGTCTTGCAGTTATGGATGTAAACCTGGTAACGGTGGATGAAGCGCATTGTATTTCGCAGTGGGGTTACGATTTCAGGCCCAGTTATTTGAATATTATCCAGATTAAAAAAATACTTCCAAACGTTAAATTCCTTGCATTAACAGCTACTGCAACAGTTAAAGTTGCCGATGATATTCAGGACAAACTTGAATTTATAAAGAAAAATGTGCTGCAGGTTTCGTTTCAGCGTGAAAACCTGAATTATTTAGTTCGGACAAAAGAAAATAAAATGGGCTACTTACTCGAAACACTTCAAAAAGTAAAGGGTTCGGGAATTGTTTACGTCCGCAGCCGTCGAGCGACACGCGAGATTGCTGATGAACTGAAAAAAAACAAAGTGAGCGCCGATTTTTACAATGCAGGATTGAGCAACTTTGTGCGCAGCTCAAAACAGGATTCATGGATCGACGGCAAAACCCGCGTTATTGTTGCTACAAATGCTTTTGGAATGGGAATAGACAAACCCGATGTACGCTTTGTTATCCATTTTGCCCCGCCCGATTCGTTGGAAGCATATTATCAGGAAGCTGGCCGTGCCGGGCGCGACGGTAAAAAATCGGCTGCGGTTTTGCTTTTTAACAATGCCGAAAAAACAAAACTCAAAAAACATGTCGCGGTTGCTTTTCCTGAAATTGCAGCCATAAAACGCATTTACCAGGCGCTTTGCAATTATCTGCAAATTGCCGAAGGTTTTGGGAAAGATCAGATTTTTGAATTCAGCCTCCAAAATTTTGCACAGGCATTCAAATTTCAACAAGCGATGGTTTTTAATAGCCTGAAAATTTTACAACGTGAAGGATATCTTGAATTTACGGAAGAAGTGGATAGTGCTTCACGTGTTTATTTTACTGTTTCGCGCGATGATTTATACAAGTTTCAGGTTTCAAATGCCGAAATGGATGGTTTTATAAAATTACTGCTTCGCTCATATACAGGGCTTTTTACGGGATTTGTAATTATCGGTGAAGAAATGCTTGCCAAACGTTCGGGCGTTTCAACGGAAAAGGTTTATGAATATTTAAAGCATTTGCGTAAATCGAATATCATTGATTATGTACCGAAAAACCGGACGCCTTATATTTATTTCAGTAGGGAGCGGCTTAATATTGAAAGGCTTAAAATATCGAAAGAGAGTTACGACCAGCGCAAAAAAGAGTTGAACAACCGCATTGAAGCCGTAATTCATTATGCAACAAGCACAACGAAATGCCGGAGCCAGATTCTTTTGGAATATTTTGGCGAAATGGATTCGGCACCCTGCGGAAACTGTGATGTATGCAAGTCGTTGGAAATATTGGGGTTGACAACTTTTGAATTTGGCAAAATTGCTGATAGGGTTAAAACGATCATTGAAACGCCCTGCACCTATGAAAAGCTCTTGCTAAACCTCGAAGGAGACCAGCAAAAATTACGGCAGGTAATAAAATGGCTGCTCGACAATGAAAAGATTATCTACCGTGTGGATAATTTGCTGGAGTGGGGGGGAAGAGAGTTTCGGGTTTAAGGTTCAAAGTTTCGGGTTTGTGCTGATTATTAATAGGAGTGCAATTTGATAAAATTGAATTAACTTTTGGTTTTCTTGAAATTATATCTTCGAAAAACCTCTTTAAAGTTAAACGACACGAAGTACAAAAGCACGCGCACGCTTGCGCGGATTTTACGAAATGTAATCCGTGCCTTGCCGCAAACGGCAAACAAACTTTTATACCCTTTATCCCGTGCGTTTGCATCGCCTAGTTTTCACTTTAAAAACGACAAACAATTCCCCATTCTTTTAACAATGAAAAAAAAGTAAGGCTTACCATAGGTGCAACTGGAAAAAAGTTGCAGAAATTGAATAGTTTTTTCAAGTAATATATGATGCAATAATGTGGAAGTGAATTTTAGAATTTTGAACTTTGTTCCGATGGCTATCGGGATTGAACCTGCAACTTGCACCCCGCACCCCTAATTCCCCGAAAGTATCTGCCTTTTGTTGTTCCTGTGAAATTCGTGTGTTGTGCGGGTATGAAAATAGGGATATAAAAGGTAGTTTCTGAGCGCATTGTTATTCTTGTAATAACTCGTGTGCAGGATCCGTGTGTAACCTTTCGCGGTTTCGTAAAACTTAATCCGCTGTTTGCCCATCGAAACATTTCCTTTCAAATAACTGAATTCAATAATTTTGTTTTCTTCGTCAATTGAGGTGAACTCAAAAGCTGTTGCCAGATTTTTTAACCCACGCATCAACCTGAGATTGACATAAACAATAATTCCTGTATCAATTTTTGAGAAACTTTCATCGCAATAAAAAATCTTTTCGTCTTTTTTTGAAAACAAAAAACCAAAAGAAACCCTTTTGCCACTCCACATCTTTTCCGGACTTGTGGTCAGATAGTGGTGCCAAACTTCTTCAAGACTTCTTTTTACCTGATATTCGTTTTCACGGATAAAATAACCTTTCAAATCGGCATCAGGTTGTAATGATGGATTTATCTCATCAAAAGTTTCAATGCCATGTTCCTGCTGATTTACAACGAATTCCTGTACTTTTTCCTGCCCAATCCTGTCAAAATCTACATCATGCAGGCAAATCTGTGCATCAACATGAAGCACAATAATAAGGAGAAGAAAAATATATATAAATCGTGTGACTTGCATTAAAACTATATAACAATAATTATCGACAAATAAAACCAAAATACATTTAAATTTGAAACTCACGCTATGTTTTTTCAATTTTTATGCAATAACTACTGATATTAGTATTTCATAGCAGATAATTTTTATGTAAATGAGGCGAAAAATATTGTTGTTTGATGTTCGCAAATGTCATAAATTTACAGATAAATAAATATTAAATTACTAATTTCAAAAATTACGTAACATGAAAAAATTTACCTTCCTTCTCGCTTTCTTTGTGATTGCTTTAATGGCGAATTCACAAATCAGTAAAAACCTTCAAGACAAAATTGAACAGGAGCATGAAAAATATCTGAAATTTTCGGAGATGATTAAGAATTTAGACGTTCAATCGTCAAGTAATCAATTGCTTTTAAAAAGTACTGCTGCAACATTAAAACTCGACAGCATTGTCTCCTGGAGTTTGAATCTTGAAACTGATACCTGGAATTATGATTACAAAGATGAATACTTTTACAATTCTTCATTAAAAAACACCTCGTGGCAAAATAAGGAGTGGAACCTTGAATCAGAAAACTGGGATTTAACGGGCAAAACCAAATTGGAATTTAACAACGAGGGTTTAGTAAGTTCAATGTTGTTATATGACTGGGATGCAGAAACCGGAGAGCTTTTTGAATCCGGCAAATTTATGATTTATTATAATTCAGCCGGAATACAGGACTCAGCATTAATGTATTTTGCTGAGACTATGGGCAGCCCAATGGTTTTAACTATGAAACAGGTTCGTCATTATAACGCTGCCAAACAATTAATAAAAACAGATATATTGATTGCTGATGAAGAAACAGGGGGGATGGTACTTTCGCAAAATATAGTTAACACATACGAATCAGGTAAAATTAAAAGTTCTACCACGAATATAGTGGCAGAAGGTGAAGAAATGGCTTTTTCAAAAATAGATTACAACTATGATGGATCGGGAAACTTAACTTCGAAAGTTAATTCAGCATTTGATTTTTTTACATTGAGCATGGTAAAAACTAATCGTAATACATATGAGTATAATGCCTCAGGCAAAGTTAAGGTTGAAATTTCTTCAAATTGGGAAGGAGGGGATTGGATTGAACAAGATAAAACTGAATCTGAATTTAATGCAGCCGGCGATGTTTCTGTTGATATTTATTCGGAAAAGAATGGCGCCAGTTGGAATATAATTGATAAAGATGAATATTTGTATAGTTCGAATAGTTTTTCCGGCATAGTGGTCCCTTATTTTTTTAATTCATTTGATTTAGTGTTTATGGTAGATATGGAAAGCGTTGAACAAATCAATTTCAACAAACAGATTACAGGTGTCAACTCTTATGATATGATAAACGGCGAGTGGAAAAATACAGGTAAATCAACTGTTTACTATTCAGAAGGAACTTCAACCAAAATTGATGAAACTCAAACTTCACTTTTTACTGTTTATCCAAATCCTGCTGCTGAATCGGTAAGTTTTAAATGGAATGGGAATTTTGAGGAACTGACCCTTGAGATGTACCAGATTACCGGCGCCAAAGTTTTGGAACAAACTACATTATCGGGCAAATCGGTGTCTTTATCCAATTTGGAAGGCGGCGTTTATTTTTACAAACTTATGGATGGCAAAGAAATAGTGCATTCTGGCAAATTGATAAAAAATTGAGGTGTACTCAACAGGTAATATTATAACATGATTTCCATGTGAGATATTAAGAAACATATTGAATTTATATTACAAAACTAAGATTATGGGCTGAAATTATTTCAGCCCATTTTTTTTATCCTGAATTTCATTTTATGGTCAAAAATCATTTTTACTGTGTTTATTTCTACTTCTTTTGAACTTTTAAATTTGAAACAACAATAAAAACCAAAATGTTAAGAAAATCATTAATCCTGCTGGCTGCAATTGCCTTTTTTGTTATAAAGTTAGCAGCCAAAGAGGGGATGTGGATTCCCATCTTACTCGAAAAATACAATTTAGCTGAAATGCAGC
>JBBQPP010000044.1:0-14111 GCA_038217255.1 Bacteroidales bacterium
TGCTGGAATGCCGGGAACTTTGGACCACAGGTTTTTGATGAAGCAGAAAAACGCGGGATGGGTATTTTAGCGCTGAAAGCGATGGCTTTGACACCACTTGAACAAGGCGAACCGAAATTTGATAAAAACTTATGGTACCGGCCAATCCAAGATGAAGCGGTAATGGAAATGGCTTTGAAATATACATTATCAAAAAATGTTACTGCGGCAATTCCACCGGGGAAAAGCACACTATTCTTGAAAGCTCTCGAATTTATGAATGATTATCAACCTATAAGCGAAAAGGAAACAACCGAATTGCTGTCATTGGCAAAAGCAACAAAACCCATTTTCATGCAGGCCTGACAAAGTTTTTTGTAGATTTGCCGCATAATCTATAGTCCCAAAAATTATGGCGTTGGATATTTTTACCACGTTCTTGCTGGTTTTTTTTAATGGATTTTTTGTGGCGGCCGAATTTGCCATTGTAAAAGTCCGCTCTTCTCAACTCGAAATAAAAATTAAAGAGGGGAATCGGGTTGCAATACTTTCACGACATATAGTGATGCACATGGACGGTTACCTTGCGGCTACCCAACTTGGGATTACATTGGCCAGTTTAGGGCTGGGATGGATTGGCGAACCTGTGGTTTCAAAAATCATAATTAACATTATGGAATTGACAGGGTTGAATCCAAATCCCGAAATTGCCCACCAAATTGCGTTGCCTGTTGCTTTTGTATTTATTACAATTTTACACATAGTTTTTGGTGAACTTGCCCCGAAATCATTGGCGATTCAGCGGTCGGAAAGCACAACTTTGTTTATTGCCTATCCGCTCCAGTTTTTCTTTGTAATTTTTCGCCCGTTTATTTGGGTTTTAAACGGGATTGCCAATTTTATACTGAAAGGAATTGGGATAACAACAGTGCATGGATCAGATATTCACAGCAGTGAAGAACTAAAATACCTTGTGCAGGAGGGGCAAAAAAGCGGGGAACTTGACGCCGCCGAATACAAAATTATAAAGAATGCTTTCGAATTTTCCGAACAAACAGCAAGGCAAATTATGGTACCGCGAACACAGATATTTGCAATTGATATAAACAATTTTAATGAAACCACAATTGATAAAATCCTTGAAGAAAGCTATTCAAGAATTCCGTGTTACGATGACAATTTAGACAATATTATTGGAATTGTTTATTTGAAAGATATTTTGATTGCCGCCCGGAAAAAGGGAACATTTGAAATCCGAAGTATCGTTCGAAATATGCATGTAGTGCCTGAAACAAAAGGTATCGGGCATTTGCTCAACGAATTTCAATTGAGACACCAGCAAATGGCATTGGTGGTTAACGAATACGGTGGTACCGAAGGAATTATCACAATGGAAGATATTCTTGAGGAGCTTGTTGGGGAAATCCAGGATGAATATGATAATGAAATTCCATTTGTAGAAAAAACGGGGGAGAAAACTTTCAATGTGCTGGCATCCGTTTCGCTCGATGATATAAATGAATACCTGCCAGAACCCATTGAAAAGGACAAGCAATATGAAACACTTGCCGGCTACCTGATTTTGGAATTTGGGAAAATACCCGCCGTAAAAGAAAAAATCACAATCGGCAATTACGAATTCTCAATCGTTAAAAGAAATAGAAGTTCGATTGTTTTGGTGCAGTTGGTATATTTAGTTGAAGATGAAGATTTAGATGAGGATTAAACTTTTGATAATCAATTCACTTTCAAGCTATCACTCCTATCCCAGGTATAATTCCACATTTTCATGTATTCTGCTCCGGTCAGAAATTTGTCATTAGTTTTTAGCAGTAACTTTTGAAGCTGGTTTTCAAGGTCTGATTGAATAAAAATCATTTCATCAGTACCAAGCAAGTTATTCATTTGATAAGGATCCTCAAGATTATCGTACAAGAGCCAGGGACCATTCAAATCGCGCACATAAGTATATCTTTCAGTACGAACCCCGCGAAATTCACGTCCGCCAAGCCCATAATTCCATTGGTGGAACGGGACGGGACATTGGATTAAAACGGCTTCATTTTTCGCCTTTTCCTCGCCTGTAATTACTTTTGAATAATCGCTTCCTTCTACAGTTTCAGGAATTTCAATCCCTGACAGTCCTAAAAGTGTTGGCATGATATCCGGCGTATTTATTGGCATTTCGATTACTTTTTGGGTGTTCCCTAATTTCCCTGGATAGCGAAGCAAAAATGGTACGAGCAAAGATTCGTCCCAGGGTTTTTGTTTTTTGACTTCTCCATGTGAATACAGCATATCACCGTGGTCGGATGTAAAAACGAAAATCGTGTTTTCTTCAATCCCGCTTTCCCTAACTGCGGCTAATAATTCTTTCATACAATCATCGAGGGCAGCAATGTGGGCGTAATAACCGGCAATATCTTTTCGGGCTTTTTCGCGTAATTCATCAGGCACATTTGGGCGCACTTTTATACTGTCAGGACTAAACATTTGTCTGTATTTTTCGGGCGCTGTTTCATAAGGTGCATGCGGTGGACCCCACGAAAGCATCAATAAAAATGGTTTTTCTGATTTCGATTTTTCACGGATATAACCTATTGCCGATTTGGTTTGCGCAATGGCATCATATTCCGGCCATTTCAATCGTTCAGGTGAATCTTCGTAATAATATGAGTTGTTGTAATCGTGGGTACATTCCAGCACTTGCCAAAAATCGAAACCCTGGCGGCGTTCTTTTGGGATAAATTTCAATCGTGCTTCGAATGTTTCTTCGCCAGGTTCATGACCGTTTAAATGCCATTTTCCAATATAACCCGTTTCGTAACCTGCTTGTTTGTAAACCTTGCCGATAGTAGTTGCATCGGGGTTTAAAGCTTTGTCGTTGTAAAAAACGCCGTGGGTTAACGGATACTGTCCCGTCAATAAACTTGCCCTGTACGGGCAGCAAACCGGGCATCCTGAAACAGCATTAGAGAAAACGGCACTCTCTTGGGCGAACTGGTCGATTGCCGGAGTTTTTACCTGTAAATTTCCGTTATAACCAATATCCTGCGCTCTCCACTGATCGGCAAATACAAAAATAACATTGGGCTTTGGAGTATTTTTTACCCCACAGCCCAATGACAGAAAAATAATCAGGAAAAATGAAATCAACAACGGAATAAAACGCTTGTAATCATTGCAATTACTTTCTATTTGAATTTTATCCCTGTCGCTCATTCATTCTAATATTTTGATTTTTTTTCCCTTTTTTCAGCCTTTTTCTCTTTTGCTGTTTTTAGCGCTTCTTTTTTAGCGGTTTTTTTTGCATCTAATGATTTTGCCATGACTTATAAATTTTAAATGGTTCAACAATTTTTATCCTGTATTCAATTTTTACAAAACTAAATTCAATATTGAAATTTTCCATAAAAAACTAAAGAAAAATATTGTTTTTTTCTGCAACCGACCTTATATAATTTGCAGCCAGGTCATATTCTTCCGCTGTCTTTAAATGTTCAAGCATTAATGGAATATTTTTCAATTTCGATAATTCTTTTAAAAATGTTACGTAATTCAAATTACCAAGCCCGGCGCGTACTTCTGGCAAGTGAGGTGTTAATTCATCTTCAAGCAACAGAATATCTTTGGCATGGCAACTTTTGATGAATGGCCCAAGTTTTTTAAATGCTTCCGAAATCATTTCTCCATTTTTGTAATACACCTGCGGACTAACCACCAAATTAACAGGATCAAGATGAACGCCAAATTGTTTTCTATCGATAGCTTTTAACAGTTTTTCATAGGAATCAACTGAATCAGGAAATGCCCAGGGCATGGTTTCCAAAGCATAGAAAGTGTTTTTTGGATTTACGGCATCTATAATTTTCCTTGTGGTTTCAACTATTAAATCAAAAGTTTCGGGTGTGAGATTATCTTTGTGCGGGCCGGCCCATTTTTCCGGATTGCGCGATCCACTAATATTTACGCAGCAATTGGCACCAATTTCATCGGCTAATTGCAATGAATTAATACATTTTTCCAACGCAGCCTGACTTTTCGTTTCATCCGGATCAATAGGATTGCTCCACGCACCAACTTCGGCAATTACTATATTTGCTTTTTGTGCTGCATTTTTATACAACTTAATTTCTTCGGAACTTGCACCCAATTGAACAGGACAATAAGCTGCCTTATAATTCAATTGGTTAAGCGCAGAAATCCATTCTTCAGGATTGCTGTATTTTTTGAAAACTGGGCCGCCCAACCTTATATTTGTGTTTTCCATTTTAAATGAATTTGCCAAACCGGGGACTGTTGCAAACCCGGTAGCTGCGGTTAAAGATATTTTTGAAAATTTTCTGCGATCCATGATCAAATTGATTTTGAATATTCAATATAAAAGTAACAATGCTAAATGATAAATGCAATTGGTTGTTTGTATCAGCAGATTTTAAAATCTTTCTACACAGCCAGAAAAGAAGCGGCATCCTTTAACAGATGCCGCTGGGAATAAGTCGTTGTTGTTAAACAACAGAAATATTTAAATCTTCATTCAAAAAAATTGTTTCATGGCTTTGAAACAGTACTTGAAGTTTTACAAATGCTGTGCCAAAATTAATTCAGAAGAATATGTTAAGCAGCACAAATTTTATAAGTTAGCAATAGTTTCATTCAGCAACCGGATTACGTTTTCAACGTTCTGGTTAAAAACTTTTAGCACTTCTTCCCATGTAACAGGCTCTTCATCAGTTTTCCAGCAATCATAATCGGTGCTCAATGCAACTGCTGCGTAGGGAATTCCCAGTTCATTTGCCAAGATACACTCGGGAGCTACTGACATGTTGATTACATCGGCTCCCCACAAACGGAACATTTTTGATTCCGCACGGGTTGAAAAGCGAGGCCCTTCAATCGTTACAACTGTTCCATTTGAATGAAATTTTAGTTTTAATTCCGAAGCCTTCTGAATCAATTTTGTACGCAAGTCATTGTTAAACGGGTCGGCCATTTGTACATGGTTTAGTTCTCCTGTTTTAAATGAATCATGGAATGTTATTTCCCTGTGTCGCGTAAAATCGATAAACTGGTCGGGGATTACCAAATCACCACGACCTATTTCTTCGCGCAAACTACCACAAGCTGTGGTTGCCATAATATGTGTACAACCCAATTCTTTGATTGCCCATATATTAGCCCGGTTATTCACTTTGCTTGGTGGAATTGAATGGTCTCTTCCGTGTCTCGATAAAACAATTACATCGACACCCCCGATTTGCCCGGTTTTAAAGCTTGATGACGGTTTTCCATAAGGAGTTTCAATGTCTGTTTCACCATTATTTTTTAAAATATCAGGGTTTTCAAATCCTGATCCGCCAATGATTGCTATTTTTTTCATTTTGTTGGTTTTTTTGTATTTCCTTTCTCAGGAAACAAATTTAAAATAGTTTCCTTTTCTGCATTACAAATGCCACGTTCAGTAATTAATCCGGTAATTAACCGTGCAGGAGTAACATCGAACCCATAATTTACGACCTGGCTTTTTTCAGGAATTATCCTCACGCTTTTTATTTCTGAACCTGTCCAACCTTCAATTTCAGCAACCTCTTTTGAATCACGTTGTTCGATTGGAATTTCTGTCAAACCATTTTCAATCGTAAAATCGAAGGTTGAAGAGGGTAGCGCAACATAAAACGGGACATTGTTATCTTTTGCTGCCAGCGCTTTTAAGTAAGTACCAATTTTGTTGGCTACATCACCGGTTGCGGTGGTTCGGTCGCTGCCAACAATAACCAAATCTACCATTCCGTGTTGCATTAAATGCCCGCCGGTATTGTCGGGAATAATTGTATGAGGAACTCCTTCTTCCCCCAACTCAAAAGCAGTTAACCGGGCGCCCTGGTTGCGTGGCCGGGTTTCGTCAACCCATACGTGTACCGGAATTCCTTTTAAGTGAGATTTGTAAATGGGAGCAGTTGCAGTTCCCCAATCGATACAGGCGAGCCAGCCAGCATTGCAATGTGTCAGTATATTTACTGTTTGTTTTTTTTGCTGATAAATTTCTTCGATAATTTTTAAACCGAAATCTCCAATTTTACTACTGAATTCGATCTCTACATCTTTTAAATCATTTGCTTTTTGAAGTACCTTTTGTATGAATTTGAAATCCGATTTATTGCGGAATATGAAATCTACCATTTCGTTAACTGCAAAAGCAAGGTTTACAGCAGTTGGCCGTGATGATTTTAGGTAATCCGCTTTTTCGATAATGGATTTTTCAAAATCACCTTTTTCGAAATTCAAAACCGCAAGATACATTCCGTAAGCCGCAGTTACACCAATTAAGGGTGCACCGCGAACTACCATTTCTTTTATCGCAAAAAAAGCATCCTGAACAGTTTTCATTTCAAAAATTTCGAATTGAAAAGGTAGTTTACGCTGGTCGATTACCTGAATAATTTCAGGATTTCCATCTTTTATCCAGATAGTTTGATAATGTTTGTTTTGAATTTTCATATTTGAAAAAGTTGGAAAACTGAAGACCGAAGACGGAAGTAAGACCGCTTGAAAGTCATTTTCCTTTTTTAATTTAATAGCAGTTTTTAAGTATTACAAGAAATTAAAACCAATATGGCTTAAATTCTTAATTTCGCCAGCTAAAATAAATAAAATGAAGATAGACCTTACGAATATTAAAAATATCATTTTCGATTTGGGTAGGGTTTTGCTCAATCTCGATTTTGAAGCATCTATAAAAGCCTTTCAGGAACTGGGATTACAAACCGACGTTTTGGATAACAAACAAGCTTATTCCGATCCTGTTTTTTATGAACTTGAGGTTGGTAGAATATCGCCAAAAGAGTTCTGCAACCGGGTTCGAAAAGTATTGAATAATCCAGATGCTACTGATTTGCAGATTGAAAATGCCTGGTATGCAATGATTTTGGATATTCCGGCGAACCGTGTAAAAGTTGTTCAGGATTTAAGCAAGAACTATAATATTTATCTTTTCAGCAATACAAACCAAATCCACATCGAACGCTTGCACCAGGCATTTGAAAAAGAGTTTGGGTTCGATTTTCCTTCGCTTTTCGTAAAAGATTATTATTCTCACGAAATCCATGAACGCAAACCGGATTTGGTTTCATATCAAAAAGTAATAGAACTGTCAGGTGTAAATCCCAACGAATCTATTTTTATTGATGATTTGGAAAAGAACATTATTGGTGCTCAACAAGTAGGGTTAAAAACTTTTTGGTTGAAAGACGGAATGGAAATGACAGGGATTTTTTAAATTTCGATTCCTGTTTTCATTATTTCAGAAAGAAATCCACTTTCATCCCTTCCTTTTTCGAAGAGAATTGGTTCGATGCGATCGTCAATTTGGCGACGTAATTTCCATAAAAGTGGAGTATCTTTAAAGTAATCGCTATCAATTGTTTTTACGATAATAGCAACATCGATATCGCTACTCTCATTATTTGTTCCCCTTGCGTACGAACCAAATAAAATCATTTTTTCCAAATCAAAATAATTGGCCAAAAGTAACTTATATTGAATAAGAATATTTATAACGTCAATTTTATCCATTTTCTAAATTCGTCAGTTTTTGCAATTAGTATTTCACATCTTTCTTTTGTTAAGCTCTTTGCCAATCTTTCTTTATAGGTCGGATATCGGGTTTCAATATTTAAAGGCTCCAAAAAATCTATTGTTTCCTTTTGTTCATCGGATAGTTTTTCCCATAAATCTGTTTTACTCGTTAATAGGGATAAACTATGCGTAAATGGTGCGGTTTCGTTTTTAATTTTTGTGAAATAAGCTTTCAGGATTTTTTCAATCGTTTGGTGGCACATAAATCCTACATACAAATATCTTCTGCTGGAAAGCATGGCCTCCGCAGTTTCGAAATCGTAATCAGATAATTCCAACCAATATTTTACTTTATCATCCAATTGAAGTTTTTTAGGATAATAAAAATACTATTTTATTTCAGAATAGTTACTTTCTTCAACCTAATATCTTCCAAAGGCCGCCAGTCATCATCGGTTTTTACCTGAACGATTTTATCAACCACATCCATACCTGAAATAACTTCTCCGAAAACAGTATATGTTCCATCGAGATGAGGTGCCCCACCAACGGTTTTGTATGCCTGTCGCTGGGTTGAACTGAATTTGTAGCTGTTTTCTTTTTCAAGATCATCCAATTCTTTGTCAGAATATTTTCGTCCGGAAATAATATAAAACTGCGAGCCGTCGGAACGAAGCCGTTCGTTTTTTGTATCGGGTTTTCGCGGCGAACCAATCATTCTGCGTTTGTGGAATAAGCCAGGTACAATGTGTGCGGGAATTGTATAACCCGGGCCTTTGTAACCAACAATATCTCCCTTCTCTGCATACCGGGTGTCGGCTGCGCCACTTTGGATTCCAAAATTTTTGATTACGCGGTGAATCAGCAGACTGTCGAAATAATGTTCTTTGGTCAATTTTATAAAATTGTCGCGGTATTCGTTTGTTTCGTTAAAAAGGCGGATAGTGATATTCCCTTCATCGGTTTCCAAAACCAAACCTTTGATGCTTCTATTTTCGGCAGCCACTGCTTCACTTGTATTCGAACGAAGGGATTCCAGTGATGCAGGGTTTTTTTGATTTTCCATCAGTTGTGCAATAAAATCAGAAGGGATTGCAAAACTCTGCATTTCATAACTCTCAACCGCCGAAAATGCAACGCCAATCGCTTCTTTTGTCGATACAAAAATGGGCATTCCAAAATTCGATTTACGCACACGGTTTGTGATACGATATAATTTTGTTCCTTTTACTGTAGCGAGGTTTAACAATTTGCCCGAGAAAAGCTGGATAATTTTTCCTGATGAAGGATTTATATAACTTGTTTTTGCCGAATTCGGCGCAGTCCCTGCAAAAAGCTTAATTGGCTTGCGTTTTATGCTGTCGCAATAAATCAAAACGAGGTCGTTTATTCTGTCAACTGCTACAAACTTGTCAGCCGTATATTTCAAATTCTCGTTTAGTGGAGAAAACACGATTTTATTTGCCCGGCTTACCAATGAATAGGTTGTGACGATTATGTTTTCGGCAACAAAAAATCCTTGTCCCGATTCCAAAATCCGGTTTCCATCGTACGAATCAAATGTAATCACCGAAGGCGTAATTTCTTCCCATCCGGCATTTGAGTTTTGTTCTGTTGGATTATCGCCGGCCTTGGTTTTTGAGTCATCACCTTTCTGCTTCTCTTTTCTACCACAGGAAAAGAGGATCAACCCCAAAAACAAAAACTGGACAAACTTTATCATTTCAATCTTTTAAAACTGTAACATTGATTTTAACATCGGTAAACGGGCGGTTGTTTTTATCGGTAGCAAGTGCGGCAATTTTATCGATCACATCGAACCCAGAAATGCACTCTCCAAAAACTGTAAATTTTCCGTCCAAATCAGGATAACCACCAACTGTTGTATAAGCCTCGCGCTGTGCTTCACTGAATTCCCGGACTCCCGGACTGTATCTGTAATCTGTTTCTATTTTATCTTTAATTTCCTCCGCCAGTTCCCGAAATTCAGAAACCTTTTTTTCTTCCTTTAATTGTTTAAGCTGTTCACGAACTTCGGGTGTCATAATACTCTGCACAATTTTATTTCTTATGGGACGATTAACTGCAAGTTCCATCGTGTCAATCTCTCCAATTCTGTGAACACGTCCTTTTACAATGTAAAACTGCGAAATATCGGATTGTTTGAACGGGTTGCTATCATCGGGTTGGCGTGGGGCGCACAAAGCACCTTTTTTGTGAAAATGGTTCGATAATATTTCATCGTCAACTGTTTTGTCGGGATCGCCATAACCAATTCGTTTCCCTGGTGCAGCATCTCTTGAACTTTTTGAGCCTCCCTGTATTAAAAAATCCTGAATGACCCTGTAAAACAGTGTACCGTCATAATATCCTTCTTTTGCAAGTTCAATAAAAGCATCGCGGTGCTTGGGCGTGTCATCATACAATTTGAATTTCATTTTACCAAGGTTGGTAGAGACTTCAACCACTTTCGACTGTGAAAAGCCAATTAAAGAAAGAACCAGGAAAAAGAGAATTATGAAGTAACGCACCATTTTATTTTACAATTTCGATTTTCATCCGTACATCTTCCAAAGGGCGGTTTGCCTTATTTGTTTTAACCGCTGCAATTTTATCGAGAACATCCAATCCTTCCACAACTTCGCCAAAAACTGTGTATTCACCGTCTAATGAAGGATAACCGCCAATAGTTGAATAAATTTCACGCTGTTCATCTGTTAATGAAAACTGAGGGCCGGCAGCATACATGCTATCCACTTTGGCCCTAAGTTCGGCAAGCAGAATATTAAATCCACCCGGATCGTTTTTCCCTCGTATCGAATCGAATTTGCTTTTTTCAATGCTAAATTGTTCGCGCATCATCATTTCTTTTCGTTGGTTGTTAATGATCATATTCATTGAATCTAATTCGCCCGGGCGAAAAACTTTGCCTTGAACTATATAAAATTGCGACCCACTTGATTCCTTTCCTGGATTTTTTGGTCCACCAAGTCGTGCCGCCGCCAGCGCTCCTTTTTTATGAAAATGATTTGGTAGGATTTCTGCCGGAATTGTATAACCTGGTCCGCCGCTGCCCAACATTGCATTAGGTTCTGCATTTTTTGAATTCGGATCTCCACCTTGGATCATAAAATTGCTCATTACTCTGTGAAACAATAAATCGTTGTAAAAACCTTCATTAACGAGTTTTAAGAAATTTTCCTTATGTTTTGGAGTGTCGTTATACAGTTTCACTTTAATTTCGCCAAAATCAGTTTTTATTGAAACTATCGATTCATCCGTTTTTTTAGCATTTCCGCCACACGAAACAACAACTGCATAAAGGGCAATCGTGATTATTATAGCAATTTTTTTCATTGATCAATTTTAAGTTTTAAACGACAAATTTTTAAAGAAATTCGTGTAAAGATAAAAAGTTGAGGCAAAAACTTCGTTCCCATTTGTTAAATTCATTGTAGTTTTGAGTAATGTACTTCAAAAACGAAATTTCATAAAATGCATATATTCAGATATATACCGATTTGTCCAAAATAAAAATATACCAAATGGTAGTTTATTTCTTTATTTAATTCATATATTTGACCGTTTTGATTTTTTGTTCGAATAATTGAAGTAGTCAAAATATTATGGAAGAGAAAAAAATAAGGCGTAATCTTTATCGCGTACTCCGTAAAACAGGGGTTCAAAAGAAAAATATTAAACTCAATTCATCGTTTAATGACGATTTACGATTTGATACAGTGGACTGGTCGATTTTTACTTATTATCTTGAAGGAGTGTTCAAGATTTCGATTGACGACGACGATTTGGTGAAATTGGAAACTGTAAAAAATACAATTCAGTATTTGGGGAAATCAGCTTAATTTTTTATCAATATTTCCTCCCCAAAAACTTCAATTTTATCTCCTGATCTGAGTTTTGCCCGTTTTCTGAACTCCTGAATCCCATTTAACAATACTTCCCCATCTTCAACGATGATTTTCGCGTGGCCGCCAGTTTCGGCAATCCGTAATAGTTTCAGCAGTTTAATAAGTTCAATGTACTCTGAAGTGAGTTTGAATTCGCGCATTATAAATTGAGTTTTTTTCTGATATTTTCAGGAATTGCATCCTTGTGAACTAAAATTGCAATGGTTTTCAAGCGCACATAATCATCTGTCATGTGCAGATATCCGCCGTAACTGTTACTTTCAGCGCCCCACGAATTTTTCGTGTAGAAACAGTTTCTCCCTGCCGAATCTTTCGAAAGGCCAACAATGTGCATCAAATGGTCATCGGTTGTTGTGCGGTTTAAAAAGGTTTCCTGCCGAAGTTCCTGGTCAACTTTACCAATTTTTATTTCGGGCAAATCGGCTTTCCCTTTTTTGTGGGTAAAGGTTTTTTCGCTCGTGTCACCATCCCAGCAAATTGTGTGACCAATGTTGAGGGCGTTGTACATAATTTCCATCAACTCATCGATTGGCATATTGAAATACAATTCGTGCGCCCAGTTATCAGGCACTTCCAACACAAATTGTTTGTAAAATGGGTGGTGGTTGTATGACGAAATTTCAACATAATCATCTGGATTTATTTCAAATTTTTTGACAAATTCCTTAGGTGTATATTTCCCGTCATCAGTTTTTATCTTTTGTGGTACTTTTCCCATTTGCGATTTCAGGATTGAATCAATTGATTTCAAATTTTCCACATTGAAATCAGTACTTTTCTTATTCAATACTGTAACCTCAGCTTCCAAATCATTCACCAAATTTTTATGCTGATATTTTCCATCGACTTTTTCTCCCGGAAATTCATCGAATGTTATCATGCCTTTTTCACGGACTACATCAAGAACATCATGTGCCTGACCACCTTGTCCAAAGTTGTTGTTCCCTTTATACAGCATGAATTGTTTCGCTTTGTTTATGTATCCGCAATACACAAAATACATTTCCGATAAATCGGTTTCGGCAAATCCTTTTCTGATTATTTCTGATTCAATAAAGCTTGTAGTTGCGAAACTCCAGCAAGTTCCAGTACTTCCCTGATTGATTACGGGGAGGTGTTTAATCTCCTTTTTAATTGTAAATACCTCATTAACTTCCTGCGAAAAACATGTGGATGCAAAGAAGACAGAGAATATCACAAATTGTGATAATACCTTAATTACCATTGGTTTTTAATAACCTTTAAGTTTTTGCTTTTCTTCCTTTTTCAACTTCAATACCACCATATCGTATGATTCGTCTATTAAATTTTTGAGAACGTCATCCTGTATTGAACCATCAATTTCAACTGTGTTCCAATGCATTTTATTTAGGTGATATCCGGGTTTTACAGCCGGGTATTCTTCCCTGAGTTCGATATTTTTTTCAGGGTCGTTTTTTAGCGCTACTGAAAATTTATCTTTCAAATCTGTTATGCAAAAAATTTTCCCTATCACTTTAAAAACGAGTGATGTTTCATCGAACGGAAAATCTTCGGTTGCACCTTTTAACGACAAGCAATAATCACGGAGTTCTTCGATATTCATAGTGGTTTATTTTTGGGATAAAAATAATAGAATCATTTTAAAATCAAAATTTTAAAGCGTAGGATAAAATGCTTCTTTAAAATGCTCCAATTCGTGGTTTTTCTTGAAGAAAATAACGGTTATTACATCAAACCGGGTGTCTCCTTCCCAGCATTTATCAAATATATATCCTTCGGCAGCTTCCACGATCCTTTTTATTTTGCCGTTGGTAACAGCTTCCGACGGGTGTTCGTAACGCAAACCGCTTCTTCCTTTTACTTCAACAATAACCAGTTCTTCGCCATCTTTTGCAACAATATCAAGTTCAAGATGCCCGTACTGATAATTTGTGTCAAGGATTTTGTAACCTAATCGTAACAAATGTTCCTGTGCCAGTTGTTCCGCCATTTCGCCTATTTCTTGTTGGGTAGCCATGTTAGTTCAAAGTTTAAAGTTTCGAGTTTAAAGTCGGGTGTCGCGGTTTCCGAACCGCGTTTTATTAAACAGAAATGAATTTCGAATAGTAAAATAATTTGCAGCTTGGTAAGTTTGAGTTTGAAGTTCTTTCATTTCCTATTTTCTTATTCCTTATTTTGATTTTCTTCAATATTTTCCAATTCTCAGCACCGCATTTTTTTCCGAAACTTCAAGTTCCCATTGTCTGCCAAAAGCCAGTGCAAGGTTTTTTTTGTCATGGCCGGCAGGAAAACCAAAACAAACAGGATAATCAAACTCTTCAACGCCTTCGGCAATTATTTCGTGGATCGATTTCCCAAAAGGTGACTCATTGTCTTTCATATCCGTAAAATCACCTATCACCAGGCCAGCAAGATTATCCAATTTTCCAGAAAGTTTCAGTTGATGGAACATGCGGTCGGTATGGTATAAAAATTCATCAACATCTTCAAGAAAAAGTATTTTTCCATAAGTATCAATTTCATATTTTGTTCCCTGCAAGCTCGAAATAATAGAGAGATTTCCACCCACGAGCTCACCCAAGGCATTTCCAGTTTTGTTGTCTTTTTCAGGATTTATTGTGTAATGAACTTTTTCTCCTTGTAGCA
>JBBQPP010000045.1:0-14105 GCA_038217255.1 Bacteroidales bacterium
ATGCTTTCCTTTCTGAAGAAAAGGGAATTGAAATGAAAATTTACCGCTTTCTGCGCCGCTTGTTTAGCGAACATTTCAGCATTGAAAATCAGGGAAACAGCATTACCTACCAGTCGCTGGTAACCAGAAATCAACAGTAACCAGTAATAAACAGTAACCAGTATCCAGCAACCAGTATCCAGTATTCTTTATCTAGCAACCAGTATCCAGCAACATGATAATCTACACCTACGACGGCACATTTGAAGGGTTTTTAACCTGTATTTTCGAAACTTATAATCGAAAGAATTTTCCGGTGGATATTTGTTCACGCACGGGCGAGCAAAAACATTTGTTTGCCCAGAGGCTTGATGTACAATCCGACACGGCAAAAGCAGACAGGGTTTGGAAGGGGATTCAAAACAAATTGACAGGTAAAAATAATCAATTGATTTTTTATGCTTTCCTTTCTGAAGAAAAGGGAATTGAAATGAAAATTTACCGCTTTCTGCGCCGCTTGTTTAGCGAACATTTCAGCATTGAAACGGATTTTGGCGATGCTGATGTTTTGTACCTTACCCAAACCTCACAAAAAGTTAAAAAGGAAGCCATGCGTATGTTGCAGTTTGTAAGGTTTCAACACACAAAAGAAGGGCTTTGGTTTTGCGGTATCGAACCACGATATGATGTTATCCCAATGGTTTCAGCCCATTTTCAAAAACGCTTTGCCGACCAAAAATGGCTGCTTTATGATTTGAAGCGGAACTACGGTTTTTTGTTCGACAAAGTTAAATTAGAGGAAGTTGTAATATCAAGCAAAGAATTTAGTACAATTACCGGGCAGGTAAATGAAAATGTTTTGCAGGAAGGGGAGGAGTTCTACCAAAAACTCTGGAAGTCATATTTTAAACATATCAATATCCAGGAACGGAAAAACCTGAAGTTACAACGCCAACACATGCCGCGCCGGTTTTGGAAGTATTTGCCGGAGATGCTTATTTTGAATTAAAAATGGAAATATCAAAATAAGAAATCAGGAAATATTTTTGTGAACTGACTTCCTGATTTCTTATTCCCTGCCCGTCCGTTCTGGCGGGGTTATTTCTTATTTAAACAATTCTGCTGGAATTTCCTTGATTGGTTGGATTTTAATATTCCGAACAAATAATTCCCCGCCTTCCGACTGGAATTGTATTTTACCCTTTGTTAGTGGTTCAATATTTCCTTCGCCAAGATATTTACCTGAATTGTAATTTACCATGTTCACATTTCCGTTAACTACGTGAACTGAAGTACCGCCAAAACAATATAGTTCTACTGTATTCCATTCTCCATGTGGTTTTTCGTAATCTCCGTCTTTAGCAACAACTTTTGTATCAGTATCAGGAATCGACGGAATGGTTTCTGCACCTTTTTTATAAACGTACTTGCCTTCACTATTTTTTATCATCGGAATTTCACAGTACGATTTACCCATTCTGTAGGAATCTCCCATATTCCCGGTCTTTAGCTGGAGTTCATGTGAGCTCATCCAAACACCCAATCCTGCACCAAAATCACCGTAGCTATGGTACAACAGCCCTGAGTTGTATGTAGAAAATACTTCATCGCCCCATTTTAATTCAACCATAATGTGATAATTTTCGAATTCCTCTTTTGTCGCAAGCGATGCATTTACTTCTCCGGAAATTCTGATCACTTTTTCGCCATTAATGTCAACTACAGCGAATAAATTCAATGGGTCTTTGTTTAAGCCAACCGGTTCGCCACCTTCATTCAAAGGACCAACCCATGTGTCCCAACCATCAAGATTTTCGCCATTAAAAAGTGGTTGCCATGGTTTCTCGCACGACGAAAAAAGAATAATAAAACTAAATGAAACTAAAAGGAAAAATGATTTTTTCATGATTAAAATAGGTTAAGTTGATAGAAAAAAAACTGCCCCATAAATATAGGACAGTTTTATAAATATTTTAAATTAATTTTTGTTTTTATTAAATTGCTTCTGTTTCTAAAATTTGCTTTGCTCTGTCTAAAATTGTTGAATCATCAAGCAGAACAATGCCTCCGTTAGGTCCCGGTTCCATGTGGATTCCAACTGCTGCCCCGTTTTTATAATTAGCGCCTCCGAAATAATTTCTGACGGTTTCCTCGGTTAATGCAAATTCCTGCGCTAATTTTTTAATGGAACCGTCAGGTAAACTGTCTTTGATTTTTCTCAACTCGTTAAAGGTGATTTTACTTGTCATATCGCATATTTTTATGATGAATATTAGAAAATAAACTGGTCTCACCTGTAAAAATAGAATTAATAATTTAATAACAAAAGGATAACTGGAAGGTATTTTTTTAAGATTTGAAGAATTCAGCTTTGAGTTCAAAATGATGTTTTGCAAGAACCTTGTAAATGTTTGTTTGATAGAGAATAAGAAAGCAGCTTATTTGTGTTTAACAGAATGTAACTGTCTAAATATTAACATATTTTAAGATTCAATTCAGTCCTGTATTTATGCAATCAGAAATACTTTGTAACATGCCTGAACGAATATTCAATTTAAAAAGTTTCCCGTTTTCGCGGGTTGGATACACCCTGTTCGACATAAAAATATAAAGCAAACCATTGTCGGGGTCAGCCCAAACAAAGGTGCCTGTAAACCCGGAATGTCCAAAGCTGTTGCTGCTTACACCTTTGGCCGGATATGCATCCTTAATTGACTTCGTTTTATTGTCAAGTAATGGTTTGTCGAAACCAAGCGCACGCCGGTTGTTGTTTTCAGGAAATCGGGGTTTTATGAATAGGTTCATTGTTTCTTCCGAAATATAACGTTTGCCACCATAATAGCCTTTTTGCAAATACATTTGAAAAATCTTGGCCAAATCAGTTGCCGACCCGAAAAGTCCGGCATTCCCTGAAACGCCTCCCAGCATGGCAGCACTTTCATCATGCACAAATCCGAGTATGTTTTGTTTTCTAAACAATTCATCGGTTTCGGTGGGGACAACGTGGTTAAGCGTATAGTGCAGATATGGGTTGTATGTTAATGTTGTAGCTCCAAGGGGTCGATAAAAGTTCATCTTCACATAATCTTCATAATTCACGCCGGTAATGTTTGTAATTACTTGCGGATAAATGCAAAAACTCAAATCTGAATAAACATATTTTTTTGCGCCCATCTTACTGTTTCTTATAGTGTCGTAAATCACTTTGCTGAAATCATCTTTTAAATAAAGATTTTCCGAAACCCTCACGCGGTAACCGTCCATGGATTGATGCTTGAAAATGTCCGGATTCAGTTCCCCTTTTTTATTTGCACCCATTTGCCATAGCGGAAGAAACGGCGGAATACCCGACTGGTGCGTGAGGAATTCCGAAATTTTTATGTCTTCTTTATTGCTGTTTTTGAAATCAGTCCAATAATCGCTCAAAGGTTTTTCAACGTCCAGTTTCTTTTCGTCAACCAATTTCATGATTGCGGGAAGCGGACCCGAAACTTTTGTTATTGATGCCCAATCATAAAGGTCAGTTTCATCTACTTTCAACTTTTTGTCGTAGGTGTGGTAACCATAGGCTTTGTGTAAAATCACATTTCCATCTTTCGCAATTAGCACCTGACAACCAGGGTAAGCTTTTTCATTTAATCCGAGATAAGCCAGAGAATCAATTTTCCGATTAAGGATTTCCGAACTTATTCCCTCTTCTTCGGGTATTGAATATCCAAGGCTTTTGTTTGCCTTGATTTCAAATCCATCGTTCAACTTAAACCATTCATTTACACTTACCGGTAGTTTTCCATTTGTATCAAATGCCCCAAAAATCATTTGCGCAGCAAGTTCCTGCACAAGATTTGTATTTTGGTATGCAACAATCAATCCTTTTGAGTAGTATATATTTTCGAAATGTTTTAAAGCGTACGCATTACCAAAAAATGCTGTGATTGTATTAGTTGATTGGGTAATTTCAGAAACGGCTTGCCGCTGCATATCTGTTGTTCCGTAATTCGATGAGGGATATACATTTATTCCCTGTACTCCAAGAATTACAAGGTTGTAGTTTTTAAGTTTGATTCGAATATTTGTCCAATCTTGTGCAGCCGCATTTTTTGAAAGCACAAAATGATCGATATCGGTATATTTTTCAAGCATTTTCTGAAACGGTGAAATTTCGCTACTACCAAGAACCACCGAAGCAATACGCAAAGTATCCAGGCCTTGAACAGGTAGAATTCCATAGTTTTGAAGAACAGTAAATGAGCCTTTTATGAGTTTCCTGTTGGTTACTTCAAATTTTGGCGAATTCAATTTTTCGGTTAAATCTTTCAAGCTTGAAGGTTTGTAATTATTCAAATTAACCCACCTTTTTAAAGCTAAAACAGTTGTGCATTTTTCTTCAATTTCGTCAATCGTTAATCTCCCTTCTACCATTGCATTTTTTACTGATTGGATTGCTTTTTGCAAATCTGGCACAAACTCAACCATGTCATTTCCTGCAATCAGAGCTTCGGCTTCAGCGTTTCCTTTGTCCGTCCTAACTCCTTTCATATTAATCGCATCAGTTACAACAAAACCTTTAAAACCGATTTCATTTCTTAAATATCCGGTAACTATTTTTTTCGAAAGTGATGATGGAGTAAGGGAATTATCAATAGACGCAACGTTTAAGTGTGCCGTCATAATTCCAATTATTCCTTTGTCGGTTAAATAACGAAAAGGGTAAGTTTCGAGAGAGTCCATCCTTGCTTTTGAATGTGTTAAAAATGGGAGGAATTTGTGTGAATCTGTGTCAGTATCACCGTGTCCGGGAAAGTGCTTTGCCACAGGAATTATTCCTTCGTCCTGCATTCCCTTTGCAACCCACCAGGCTTTTTTCGCGACGTCAACTTTATTTTCGCCAAACGATCTGAAATTAATAACTGGGTTCATTGGATTTGTATTGATATCGGCTACAGGTGCAAAATTCATGTGAATCCCCATTAATCGCAACTGTGCGGCAAAATCACGACCTAATTGATAAATGTATGTTGAATCCTGAACCGCACCAATTGCCTGGGCATATGGAAATTTCATCACGCTGTCAATTCGCATTGATAATCCCCATTCTCCATCAATAGCAACCAAAAGCGGAACTTTCGATTTTTGCTGAAACTCGTTAATCCACTTTGCCGATTCTACCGGCGTTCCCTGCATTACAAGTATTCCGCCGGGTTTGTACAATTTAATCTGTTCAATTGTTTTGTTTTTACTGATTTCGCCTTGTTCAGGATATACAGAAATGGTCATAAGTTGGGCAATTTTTTCTTCCAAAGTCATTTTTCCCAATTGTTCTGCAACCCATTTGTCGGTTTTATATTTCAGAAATGGTGGTTCTTGTTGCGCATTGAGGTTGACACAAAAGGCAATTAAAAGCAAAAAAACAATTAAAACTCTTCCCCGTAAATTCATCTATATTTTTTATTTGTTCAGCAAAAATCAGTTTTTGCCTGTTTTATTCTTGAAAAGAAATATCAAATGGTATTTTCGCAAAGATAACAACGTTTACATGATGATGTTTAAATTTTTAGGATTCATATTCGTTTGGCTTAGTTTTGGATTTTATTCTGACGCAAATGGTATTATTACAGGAGCCGAACAACCGGAGAAATATTTGCCGCTGATTCAAAATAAAAGAGTTGGGTTGGTGGTCAATAATACTTCAATGGTAAAAAATGTTCATTTGGTTGATTTTCTGTTAACTAAAAACATAAAAGTTGAGAAGATTTTTGCGCCGGAACATGGTTTTCGCGGTGATGCTTCGGCGGGTGAAGAAATTAAGGATGGGGTTGATTCGAAAACAGGAATCTCTGTTGTTTCATTGTATGGGAAAACACAAAAGCCAACCGCAGCGCATCTGAAAGATATTGATGTTTTGATTTTTGATATCCAGGATGTTGGTTGCCGGTTTTACACTTATATTTCAACTTTGCACCTCGTAATTGAAGCATGTGCCGAAAATAACCTTCAATTAATAGTTTTGGATCGGCCAAATCCAAACGGCGATTATGTTGCCGGCCCGGTTTTAAAACCTGGTTTTGAGTCGTTTGTTGGAATGGATCCAATTCCTGTTGTGCACGGCTGTACAGTTGGCGAATTGGCAAATATGATAAATGGCGAAAAGTGGTATAAAGCAAATATAAACTGCGATATAATTGTTGTTCCGGTTCAAAATTATACGCATACAACAAAGTATGAATTACCAGTTCGCCCATCACCTAATTTGCCCAATTATTTGTCGGTAAGGTTGTATCCATCGCTTTGTTTTTTTGAGGCTACAAGTGTTAGTGTTGGGCGGGGAACCGATTTTCCTTTTCAAGTTCTTGGAGGATTGAATAAAAATTTGGGAGATTTTAAATTTACACCCAAAAGTATTCCTGGCGTTGCAATTAAACCGCTAAACGCAGGTAAGGAATGCTATGGTATTGACTTGCGCTCGTTAAAAGAAATTCCAATGTTTACGCTAAAATATTTTATCGATTTTTATAATATATACGAAGACAAGAAATATTTTCTCACACGTGAATCCTGGTTTAATACGCTTGCCGGAACTGATGAATTATTAAAATTAATACAATCAGGAAAAAGCGAAGCAGAGATTCTGTTGCAGTTCAAACCTGAATTGGAGAAATATAAGGTAATGAGAAAAAAGTATTTGTTATATCCTGATTTTGAATAATATGAATCCATATTTGGTACTTGGACTTGTTATTGGTTATTTTTTGATTTTAATTGGAATCTCGATTCTTACTTCCCGAAAGGCCGATTCCCAAACTTTTTTTACAGGAAACCGGAAATCACCCTGGTATTTGGTTGCCTTCGGGATGGTTGGTGCAACGCTTTCCGGGGTTACTTTTATTTCCGTGCCTGGCGAAGTGGGTAATTCGGCATTTTCTTATCTTCAGTTTGTATTTGGGAATATTGTAGGTTTTTGGATTGTTGCAATGGTTTTGTTGCCAATGTATTACAGATTAAACCTGGTTTCAATTTATTCATTCCTTGAGCAGAGATTTGGATTTTATTCCCACAAAACTGGTTCATTTTTTTTCCTGATTTCAAAATTGATAGGCGCTGCTTTTCGGTTATTTCTTGTTGCTGGTGTTTTACAACTTGCTTTTTTCGATGCTTTTAAAATCCCCTTTGCATTGACTGTCACAGTTACAATCGGTTTGATTTGGGTTTACACTTTCCGTGGTGGCATAAAAACCATAGTTTGGACCGATACTTTGCAAACATTGTTTCTGTTAAGTGCTGTGATTCTTACCATTATGGCAATTTCTCAAAGTTTAGGTTGGAATGCAGGAAGTTTTTTAAATGAAATTGCAAATGATTCAAATTCGAAAATCTTCTTTTGGGATTGGAGGTCAGAAAATAATTTTTTTAAACAGTTTTTTGCGGGCATGTTTATTACAATTGTAATGGTGGGAATGGATCAGGATATGATGCAGAAGAACTTGAGTTGCAAAAATATTCAGGATGCCCAGAAAAACATGTTGGTTTTTAGCTTTTCGTTTCTTATTACAGTTTTTCTGTTTCTGTGTTTAGGTGCTATGTTATACATTTTTGCCAGGAAGAATGGAGTTTCAATACCTGAATCATCAGATGATTTATATCCGTTGCTGGCTCTCAATTATTTCGGATTGCCAGTAGGAATCGCCTTTTTGCTTGGTATTATTGCTGCGGCGTATTCAAGCGCCGATTCGGCGTTAACTGCGCTAACCACTTCATTTAGTGTTGATTTTTTAAATGTCGAAAAACATGTTGAAGCAAAAAGACAGAAAATTAAAAGATGGTCGCACTTAATGTTTTCGGCACTTTTAATTCTGGTAATTATTCTTTTTGAAGAAATTAATAACGAAAGCATTGTAGTTGCTGTGTTTCGTGTGGCAGGTTACACCTATGGACCAATTTTAGGATTATTCGTATTTGGAATGTATTCTACCAGAACAGTTAAAGATAAGTGGGTTCCGGCTATTGCCTTTATATCCCCGGTAATCTGTTATTTTATTTCAAAATATTCACATATTATTTTCAACGGATATGAATTTGGTTTTGAGTTATTGATTCTAAATGGATTGATTACTTTTTTCGGTTTGCTGCTAATTTCAAAAAAACATGTTATAGAAAACTAATTATTGTAAATAAATGTTAAAAATTGTAAATTGAATTTTTATATTTGCATTATTAACCGGTACGCATAACCGTTATAAACGCATTAAATTTAGAAAATTGGTCAGATATATACTTCAACTTTTGGCGGTAGTCGCTATTGTAGTCATGGTGTATTCATGCCAGGATGAAGGATATATGAGTTCGCCAGATGCACAATTAAGATTTTCTGCTGATACAATTACTTTTGATACCATATTTACAACAATTGGTTCCTCCACACAGCGTTTTGCTGTTCATAATCCTTATGGCGAGAGTGTTTTAATTTCCCGCATCCGTCTATCGGGTGGCGATTTTTCCAGTTTCAGATTAAATGTAAACGGAGAAGTTGGCAACGAAGTTTATGAAACTGAGGTACCTCCAATGGACAGTATTTTTGTTTTCGTTGAAGTTACAATCGATCCAAACGGTGAAAATTTGCCAATGGTTGTGCAGGATTCCATAGAATTTACTATCAACTCGAATGTTCAAAACATTCAGTTGATTGCTTATGGACAGGATTTTAAGCTGATTAAGGGGGAGACCCTTAAAACAACAACCTGGACCTCCGAAAAACCATATTTAGTGTATGATTATGCATACGTTGACAGTGTATCGGTTTTAACAATAGATGCAGGTACTAAAGTTTATTTTCACAAAGGAGCTGGATTGTATGTGAAGGGGAAAATAAAAGCCAACGGAACTTTTCAGGAACAAATACAGTTTTTGCCTGACCGGTTGGAAAATTCCTATAAGAATGTTCCTGATCAATGGAATGGTATAGTTTTATTTTCGGGAAGTCATGACAATATATTCAACTTTTGCACAATTAAAAACGCAAATATTGGCCTGCAAGTTGGAACAATTGAAAACGAAGGGTTTGCTTCTGTTAAACTGTCCAACAGTATAATAGAGAACATGGCTTATGCCGGATTATTTGCTTTGAAATCAAAAATTTATGCATACAACGATTTGATTGCAAATTGCGGGTTTTATGCGGTTGCGCTTCTGGTAGGTGGCGAATATGAATTTTACCATACCACAATTGCAAATTATTGGGGTAATTATTCAAGTAAAGCGCGTTCTACTTCCTCACTCGTGATCTCAAATGTTTTGATTGTTGAAGGGTCGAAGGGTGAAAAGACAAGTTACAATGGTGATTTGGAAAAAGCTAACTTCAAGAACAGCATCGTTTATGGAAATAATGTACAGGAAATTGAATTGGGTAACAACAATGAAAATACATTTAATTACTTGTTTGAAAATTGTATCATGCAGGTAGCAGATACCTTCAATACGGCAAATGCCGAACATTATAAAAGTATTTGGAAAGGTGCAAAATTCGATCCTCTGTTTATTGACCCCTACAAAGAATATAATTATCAGTTAGATACATTATCTCCTGCAAAAGATGTTGGCAGAATTGTATATGGTGAGCAGTTCCCGTTCGATATCCTTAACAATGACAGAACAGAGGACATAGGACCCGATTTAGGCGCTTACGAGAGAATAGAAAAGAAAAATGACAAGTAGGTTAGTATGGCTCCTTTTGCTATTCGCATGTTTTTCATTTAATTCAGCAGCCCAGCAAAATAATGCACAATATTCAATACTTTTTTATAATGTCGAAAACCTATTTGACACACAAGATGATCCACAAACGGAGGATGATAGTTTTACGCCCGATGGAGAACTTCATTGGACTTATAAAAGATTATCACAAAAACTTTTAAATCTATCAAAAGTTATTTTAAGTGTTTCAGATTGGAGTGTTCCTGAAATTGTTGTTTTTGCGGAAATTGAAAACAAGGAGGTGCTTGAAAGATTGATCAGGGAAACCCCTTTAAAATCATTCGCTTATAAAGTCATACACAAGGAGTCGCCTGATCATCGAGGGATTGATGTTGGCTTAATCTATAATTCGGCAAGTTTTTCTCCTATTGAATACCATTACTATCCGTTAGTGGTTAATAAAACCGTTCTTGATACACGCGAATTATTGTATGTTTCAGGAATTTTTAATGGAACTGACACATTGCATATTTTTGGGAATCACTGGCCATCAAGATATTCAGGTTTGTTGGAAACTAAGGATTTACGTAAAGCGGCAGCAGCTCTTTTGCGAAATAAGGTTGACGAGTTAAACGTGAAATATAATTCGCCAAAAATTGTAATTCTTGGTGATTTTAACGATAACCCTGATGATGAAACATTGTCAGAGGTTTTAAAGGCTGGAAGAGTTGAGCAACCGATTGCAGAAAATAACCTGTATAATTTATTTTTTGATTTGAAAAGGGATAATCAGGGATCTTTAAAATATCAATCGCAATGGTTTATTTTCGATCAAATTATAGTTTCTGGCTCTTTAATTTTGAACAGCTCAGGCTTATATGTTAAACCTGAAAATGCAAAAATATTGGCACTTCCATTTTTGTTGGAGGATGATAAGAAATTTGGCGGTAAAAAACCTTTCCGGACTTATTACGGATTTACGTACAATGGCGGATTTAGCGACCATTTACCAGTTTTATTACAATTGAATTCAGCAAATTAACTTTTCCTGCTCAATCCAAGTTCGTTGGCTTTTTGTAACATGAATTCATAGGCTTCATCAAAATCGTTATGAATTTTTCCGTCCAAAATAGCTTCTTTAATAGCATCTTTAATAATGCCAACTTCCCTGCATGGCTCTAATGAAAATATTTCCATAATCAATTCACCTTTTACCGGCGGTTCAAAATTTCGGATAGCATCTTTTTCTTCAATTTCTTTTAATTTTTCCCTGACTACAAGGAAATTTTTCATGTAGCGTTTTACTTTATCTGCATTTTTTGAAGTTATATCTGCTTCGCAAAGGGTCATTAAATCATCAATATCATCGCCTGCTTCAAACAACAATCTGCGAACAGCCGAATCAGTAACGACGTCTTCTGAAAGTACAATTGGGCGCATATGAAGTTGTACCATCTTTTGCACATATTTCATTTTCTCGTTTAGAGGAAGTTTCATGCGTTTAAAAATTCCCGGGATCATTTTAACCCCTACAAAATTGTGGGCATGGAAAGTCCAACCCTGGCCTTTGATAAATTTTTTTGTTGCCGGTTTTGCAATGTCATGAAGCAATGCCGACCATCTCAACCAGAGATTATCTGTGTTTGGTACAATCCTGTCAAGAACCTCCAGCGTGTGGTAAAAGTTGTCTTTGTGACCAATCCCATTTATTTTCTCGACTCCTTTTAACTGTAAAAATTCAGGAAAAATAATTTTAAGCAAACCGGTTTCTTCCAAAAGTTTAAACCCTACAGAAGGCTTGTCTGACATCAATATTTTATTGATCTCATCAATAATTCTTTCTCCTGAAATAATATTTATCCTTTCCCTGTTTTTTGAGATCGACTGCAGTGTTTCCGGTTGAATTTCGAACCCGAGTTGAGTTGAAAACCTAATTGCACGCATCATTCGTAAAGGATCATCTGAAAAAGTTATGTCGGGTTCGAGCGGAGTTCGTATAATTTGATTGTTTAAATCGTCAAGCCCATTAAAAGGATCAACTAATTTGCCAAAATTTGATTTGTTTAAACCAAGCGCCAGGGCATTTATTGTAAAATCACGACGATTTTGGTCGTCTTCAAGTGTTCCGTTTTCAACAACCGGTTTTCTTGAATCACTTTGGTACGATTCTTTTCGAGCGCCAACAAACTCAATATCAATATCTTTGTATTTTATCATCGCTGTACCAAAGTTCTTGAAAACATTTACGTGAGGTTTGTTTTTGAGCTTGCCTGCAACATTTTTTGCTAGTTCGATACCACTTCCAACGGTTACAATATCGATATCCTTTGATTTTCGGTGTAAATAAATATCCCGGACAAATCCACCAATAACGTAGGTTTCCAATTGCATTTGGTCGGCGGTTTCCGATATGATTTGAAATATTTTGTGTTGTAGTGTCTTGTTCATTATATGTCAAAATTAATTGTGTCAGTGAATTCTCACTGACACAATCTTAAAAATTGTGACAAAATTACAATTATTTAGCTGAATCTTTCCCGAAATCTTTCATTTCAGAAAAAGGTATTATATTTGATATTCATATATCGACATTTGTATATATATTGAAAATATTTTAAATTAAATATTATGTTAGAACATTTAACAAAGGAAACTTTCAAAGAAAAAGTATTCAATTTCGAAGCAAACAAAGAGTGGAAATATGAAGGTGACAAACCTTGTATGATTGATTTTTATGCCAATTGGTGTGGCCCATGTAAAATGGTTGCTCCAATTTTGGAAGAGTTGCAAAAAGAGTATGGCGACAACATTGTTATTTACAAGGTAAATACTGAAGATGAGCAGGAATTGGCTGGTATGTTTGGTATCCAAAGTATCCCGTCTTTACTTTTTGTGCCCAAGGATGGACAGCCTCAAATGGCAATGGGTGCGTTGCCTAAACAAACTTTTGAAAAAGCAATTGCCGACGTACTAAAAGTGGAAAAACCACTTTTGAATTAAAAACAATTTAAAACTTTTTCGAGCTGAATGCCGCGGGAGCCTTTGATTAGGATATCTCCTTCGGTAATTGGATTGTCCTGAAGGAAGCTGCAAAGCATTTCAACCTTTTGGAAAGATTTGCATTTGAAATTTGTGGCAATTTCAAGGAAGTTTTTTCCCACTGTATAAACCGTTATTTCAGGATAATTTTTCAAGAATTCGAGAATGGAAGTATGTTCAGGTTTTGAATATTCTCCAAGTTCAAGCATGTCGCCTAAAATCATGTAACTTTTGTTTGAACCATTCGACATAAAACTTTTTATGGATGCTTGCATGCTGGTAGGATTGGCATTGTAGGCATCCATAATTATTTTAAGCCCGTTTTTATTGATTAATTGGGAACGATTGTTTTGCGGATAATAATTCTTCAATGCTTTTTGAATTGCAATTGGATCTACTTCAAAATAATTCCCAATACATGCAGCAGCTAAAATATTTTCGAAATTATAATCGCCAGTTAGGTTTGTATTTAAATATAAAATGCCCTTTTTAAAATTTGCTTTTACATGAACAAATGGTGGTGATGACAGAAGTTTACCTGTAAAATCTGCATTATCGTTTCCATAGCTGATTTTATTCTTGATATCAGCAGTAAGTTCAGTTAAAAGAGGGTTTTCCCTGTTATAGAAAATGATTCCACTTTTACTTTTAATGTAATGATATAACTCCGACTTTGTTTTTATAACTCCTTCAAAAGAACCAAATCCTTCGAGGTGCGCTTTCCCAATATTTGTGATAATTCCAAAATCGGGTTCGGCAATCACGCATAAATCGGCAATTTCGCCAGGATGATTGGCGCCCATTTCAACTACACCGAATTCAGTATAAGAATTCATTTTTAAAAGTGTGAGCGGAACACCTATATGATTGTTTAGGTTTCCTTCAGTAAAACTTATTATGAGTTTTTCTGACAATACGGCAGAAACCAACTCTTTTGTGGTTGTTTTCCCGTTTGTGCCAGTAATTGCCAAAATTGGTAACCCGAGTTTTCTTCGATGCAAATTTGCGAGGTCTTTTAATGTTTGCAAAACATTATCAACGAGTATTGTTTTGTTTGGAATTGAATACTCCGTTTCGTCAATTATTGAACAAATGGCACCTTGTTCCAAAGCGGTGGCGACAAATTTGTTGCCGTTGAAATTCTCGCCTTTCAAAGCGAAGAAAATGCAGTTTTTTTCAATTTTCCTGCTATCTGTTGAGACTATCGGGTATTCTGTAAATAGTTGATAAATTTTTTCTGTTGTTGTCATTTGCCAAAAATAATCTCATTTCGAAAATTTGCATAAAAAAAGTCCCATTTTATAAAAATGAGACTTTTAAATATCATCAATGATTTAATTTTAAAATCCTTGTGGGCTGCCAACCCTGTTCATTGCGCAACGGAATCCTATATCGTTAGT